>NZ_MUFO01000021.1:0-47804 GCF_001995345.1 Salinivibrio sp. IB872
GAATAAACTCGAAGTCGATGGCACGGTCGATTTTACGAACAAGATGGTCTTTGGGAACAAGTTGTTCCATCGTCACCATTTCTCGAAGTCGATGGCACGGTCGATTTTACGAACAAGATGGTCTTTGGGAACAAGTTGTTCCATCGTCACCATTTCAAGTTCATATTGGTGTGGAGAAGGTTCTTGAAGCATACCGGAGCATCCCTATTGCGACACTCCTATTAGATCAAAGGTCTAGCTCGAAAGCTAGACCTTTGTCAGCAGTCTGAAGCCTGCTCATGGAGCAGGCTTTTTTGTCACTGACGACTGACCGCACAGGTCAAATCACTATCTGTACAATCGTAGGCTCAGTAGCGTGGTCGCTAAGGCATGATCACGGTATCAATCACATGTATCACGCCGTTTGACGTCATAATATCGGCTTTGGTCACGGTCGCGTTATCGACTTTAACTTTGCCATAAGAGGTCTTAATCATAATGTCACTGCCTTGTGCCGTCGTGGCGGACGACATACCCATCACTTGTTCTGCGGTTACCTTACCCGGTACGACATGATAGGTGAGGATATCGACCAGCTTATCCTTGTTTTCGGGCTTGAGCAGCATGTCCACCGTTCCCTCTGGCAGCTTAGCGAATGCCGCATTCGTGGGCGCAAAGACCGTAAATGGCCCTTCTCCTTTGAGGGTATCTACTAACCCTGCAGCTTTGACGGCGGCGACAAGGGTAGAAAAGTCATCATTTTTTGCAGCTGTGTCCACAATATCGTGGCCGCCTTTGTGGTGCGCAGCCATCGCGCTTCCCATTCCTAAAATCAGGGCGGCAGTCACCGCAAATTTCGTGAAGGTACGTTTTAGCATGTTGCTCTCCTTTTCATCGATTGGTCATTCCTCACCAAACCATCATCAGCAATGACAGTGAGTGACTGCTCAGGAATGTCGTGGCTCTTGGCAAAACGGGTGAAAGGAGAAAGAAGATCACTTTTGGAGGTAAGGATAGGCACATATCTGTGATCTTCTACGCTTGATTGATCGCGAAATCACGTGCAATTTTTCGAACAAGTCATTCGCATAACCGTGATTGTGAGCACACTTTTATCGGCGTACATTCTCTCTCGTCCCGCGACGAAAGGTCGCAAAGAAAATCTTCAAATAGAGACATTGTGGTGACAATTAGTCACCGAGATTGGCATTTAATAACAATCAATCGACAACGAGAGAGGAAGCAACCATGAAAAAATTAGCAGCTATTTTTGCACTGACACTCGCATCAACCTCAGTAATGGCGAGCGGTCTTAACCTTGACGTACAACCTGCAGAAGGCGGTGCTTGGGTATCAGTGACTGAACAAGGTCAAGCCGTTAAAGGCGCGAAAGTGACCAGCTCAAAAAGCATGGACACCAAAGTGACTGACGAATCAGGTCGTGTATTCATTTACAGCCAAGACCAAAACAGTGGTTCAGTGACTTATGTTGCAAATACCGACCAAGGTCAACAAGCAGAAAAAGCCGCTTTTGTTGCCGGTGACCGCAGCTAATTTGCCCCACTAGGCAAAAACATCGTTGGAAAGCAAAAAAGAGAGCATTGGCTCTCTTTTTTTATGATTAGGCGTTGTCAGGCATGAGCCACGCTTGGAGTGCATGCAGTGAGTCCACTTGGTGGGTAGGCGTCACGCCTTCTGGTAGGGGCTTTTTGTCGCGATTCAACCAGCATGTGTCTATGCCTGCGCGCATGCCACCGAGGACATCGGCCATTGGATTATCGCCGACCATGAGGATTTGAGACTTAGGTGGATGGCCCATTTTTGCAAATGCATGCTCGAAGATGCGAGGGTCAGGTTTGGCAAAACCGACTTGCTCGGATACCACGAGAGTAGAAATGGCTGGCTTGAACCCTGTTTTTTCCAAGCGCACATCCTGTAACGCGGTAAAGCCATTGGTGATAATACCAATGTGTGCGTGTGGACGAATCGCGTTTAGCAGTGCTTCTGCGCCTGGGAGTGGCTCACAGATCTCGGCCATCGCATCCAAAAAATGCTGGTTTAGCGTTGTCGGAGCCACCTTGAGCCGCTTTCCCCAGTGGGTAAAGCGTTTGGTTTGCAGCGTGTGTGCGTCTATTTCGCCATTTTGGTATTGCACCCACAAAGGTTTGTTTAGTTCTGAATATTCGGCAAAGGCGTGCTGGTCGAAATCGACATCATAGTGTGAAAACATGCGTTGCAGTCCTGCAAACGCATCAAAGTGAAACAGTGTTTCATCTGCATCAAAAAGAACCCAAGGATACCGCATGATGACTACATCTCTTTACGTTAAGTAAATGAAGTGTAACAGATGAAGTCCTTTCTCTTCGAGACTTTTTTGTGCACTCACCATCCTTGGTGAGAAACACTGAACCGTCAGAGTGATGGCAAAACCATCTAGCCTGATTGAGGTTACAAAGTCAGATACAGCCCTGCCAATGTTGCGCTCATCAGATTCGCTAAGGTGGCGGCAAGAATGGCACGCATTCCTAATTTGGCGATATCACCTCGGCGCTCTGGAACAATACCGCCCAGTCCGCCCATCAACATCGCGATCGAAGTGAGGTTGGCAAAGCCGCACAGTGCAAAGGTAACAATGGCTTGGCTGTGGGGAGAAAGTGCACCTTTTAGGTTCATAAAATCAGCAAACGCCACAAATTCATTCACCGCAATTTTCTTACCAATCAAGGTACCCGCAGTCATCGCTTCGCCCCAAGGAATGCCGATGAGCCAAGCGATTGGTGCAAACACATAGCCGAATATCCATTCCAGACTTAACTGAGGCATATTGATCATCGGACCAAGTTTGCCCAACCCGCCGTTAATCAGCGCAATCATGCTGATCACGGCCAGCAAGCTAGCCCCGACTGCCATCGCAATTTGTAATCCACTTAGAGCACCTTGTGTGCCTGCATCGATCAAGTTGACAGGCTTATCGTGGTTATCTTGCTCGGCTTGCGCTTGGGTATGGCTGATAGGCGCTTCGGTCTGCGGGACCATAATTTTTGCCATCATTAGACCGGCTGGTGCAGACATGAAGGCGGCAGCGATCAGGTATTTCATTTCAACACCGAGGCCTGCGTATCCAACCATGGTGCCTCCAGCCACGGAGGCTAATCCGCCGACCATGACTGCAAATAATTCTGAGCGCGTCATTGAGGCGAGAAAAGGGCGCACGACAAGAGGGGCTTCTACTGATCCGACAAAGATATTGGCTGTGGCTGACATCGATTCAGTGCGCGAGGTGCCGAGTACGCGTCTTAGTACGCCACCGATCAGGCGAATAATCCAAGCCATGATCCCTAAATGATAAAGCACCGCGATCAGAGCGGAGAAAAAGACGATAGTTGGTAAAACGTTGAAAGCAAAGATAAAGCCAAGTTTAAATTTCGCGAGATCACCAAACAGAAACTCAGCACCAATATCGCCAAAGCTAATAATTGCGGACACGGCTTCTGATGCGTTAGCCAGAATGCGCTGACCAAGCGGGACGGAGATAATAAACCCGGCAAAGGCGATTTGAATAATGAAAGCGCCACCGACGGTACGCCAGTTGATCGCACGACGATTTTCTGAAAATCCAATCGCGATTAGAAAGAGGACGCTAATCCCCAAAAGGCCGATGCCAAATTGCATGATGCTTGCTCCGCAAACGTTAAACTGGGATGGAAAACGATTGCGGCGGTATTGTACTTATTTTTCTCAGTGTGACAAGTGTCACGAATAAATCATATTGTTGCATTATTTTGCATTTTTGTGGCCTGGAGGTTATGTGCTCGTAGGCGAGTCGTGCGAGCTCAGAGCGGCTTCACGATAGGTACTTGAACAGACGCATGCTATTCACGATGTCTTTGTGATCCATCAAAAGTTTTGCTGGTGAACATAGGTATTTTTTGTGAGCACTATCAATGAATTCTTTTTATGATACGGCGTATTTCCGCTAAACCTGAAAGAGGAAAGTGTATGACACAATCCTTTATAGCTCTGAAATAAAGAGTTCAAATGAGTTCTAGGCCGCATGTAGCCTGGGGTTTTAGTGGATATATTGATTAATAGCTGGTTATAAAATCGACATTTGGTTAGTGCCCTAATTAAATCGTTACGCATTTATGTTAGGGTAATGAACTGTGTGGATGTTGCGGTTCTTGCTGCTGGTCAACTTTTTTATCCGCGTTTTGCGATGAAAAGGCCAATTGAGCGCACAGGCCACCGACACTCACAGGCTTCCGAACAAACGGACTAAGGAGTTAACTCGTGAGCGATAAAAGCCATGAAGATATGATGAAACCGGACGGGAAAGTTAACCCGATCGATACTGACTACCAGGTCGGTCAGGATAATGTGGCCGTTAAACTTGGCCCGTTTGGTTTTGATATTCACAACCGAGTATTTATGGTCTCGGGGCTGGCCATTATGGCCTYTGTATTTGTCACTTTGGCATTTCAAAACCAAATCGGCCCTGTTTTTGGTGATCTTCGGGGTTGGTTGACCTCGAATCTAGACTGGTTCTTCCTTTCTGCAGGTAATATTTTTGTTATCGCCTGTCTAGTGCTGATAGCGTCACCTTTGGGGCGCGTTCGTCTCGGCGGGACAGAAGCTAAGCCGGATTATAGCTATGCGGGCTGGTTTGCGATGTTGTTTGCCGCCGGTATGGGTATTGGTTTGATGTTTTACGGTGTTTCAGAGCCGTTAACACACTTTCAAACCTCATTGGGCGGTACCGCTGTTGATGCAAACGGTATTCGTACCGACTGGGCACCGTTAGGCGCTGCAGCCGGAGATGCTGAAGCAGCTCGACGCCTAGGCATGTCTGCAACGATTTTCCACTGGGGTCTTCACCCTTGGGCTATCTACGCTGTCTTGGCGCTAGGTCTGGCCTTGTTTGCCTATAACAAAGGCTTGCCTTTGACCATGCGTTCAGTCTTTTACCCGCTCTTTGGCGAGCGTGTATGGGGCTGGACCGGCCACGTGATCGATATTCTTGCGATCATCGCGACTCTCTTTGGTCTTGCGACCTCACTGGGCCTTGGTGCCTCACAGGCGTCTGCTGGTCTTCACTATCTGTTTGATACGCCACTGGGTAACACCACAGAGGTGCTGCTTGTCATGGGTATCACCGGTATGGCCATCCTGTCTGTGGTTGCTGGGGTAGATAAAGGGGTGAAACGCCTCTCCGAAGTGAACATGTTGCTCGCACTGCTACTGCTTATCTTTGTGATTGCAGTGGGTCCAACGCTAGCCATTTTGACCGGTTTCTTTGGTAACCTCGCCGCGTACCTTGAAAACTTGCCTGCGCTGTCTATGCCGTTTGCACGTGAWGATGCCAACTTTACGCAAGGCTGGACCTCGTTCTACTGGGCATGGTGGATTTCATGGTCCCCATTTGTAGGTATGTTTATTGCGCGTGTTTCTCGTGGCCGCACAGTGCGTGAGTTCATCACCTGCGTATTGCTGATCCCATCTGCTGCTTGTGTGTTGTGGATGACCGCATTCGGTGGCACCGCGATTGGTCAATTTGTGAACGAAGGTTACACCGCAGTTGTAGACGCTGAACTGTCACTAAAACTGTTTGCAATGTTGGATGATTTGCCGTTGGCATCGATTACTTCATTCATCGGTATCATTCTGGTTATCGTGTTCTTTGTGACCTCGTCTGACTCAGGCTCACTGGTTATCGATACCATCTCTGCAGGCGGTAAAGTGAACGTGCCAGTGCCACAACGTGTTTTCTGGGCGTCTTTCGAGGGCCTAGTTGCGGTGGCGCTTATCCTTGGTGGTGGCTTGGTTGCCCTACAAGCGATGGCGGTTTCAACCGGCTTCCCGTTCACGATTGTACTACTGGTAGCGACTGCTTCCTTGTTCAAAGGGTTAGCATCAGAGCCGCGCGCTAAGTAACTGTACGTGCTAAGTAACTAACAGTTAGCTATGATGAAAAAGGCAGGCCTTCGGGACTGCCTTTTTTATTACCAACAACCTTGATATGTGATGGGTGAGACTAAGCTTTTAGGTTTCATCTATTGTGAATATTCAATCGCATACCCTTGCACTTTCTCGCAACGCTAGGTGAGCATCATGGAAGCTGAACAAGTTGAAATTGCGACATTTATTTCCCAATACGCCCCTTTTGAATCGATTCCCGAAGAGGTGGTTGCTGAGGTCGCGCAAAGCATCGAAATTAGTTATCACCGAGCGGGCACGACGATTTTTGCCTACGGCGATGAGATTCATGATTTAGCCATGATCCGTAGCGGTGCTGTCGAGCTGTATCGTCGTAATGGCACCTTGTACAACCGTATCGCCGAGGGGGATATCTTCGGTCAGATGGGGCTTTTGATGAACAACCGGGTGCGTATGCCCGCCAAGGCGATCGAAGACACCTTGGTGTACTTCATCCCTGAGGCGACATTTAACCGCTTGTTTGATGAATTTGAACACTTTGCCGATTTTGTCGAGGTCGAAGACCGGACGCGATTACGTCAGGCGGTATCGAGCCATAATGAAGCCAATGATCTGACGACGTCCAAGGTTAAGAAGCTGATTATTCGCGACCCCGTGATGATCGATAGTACCGACTCGGTACAACATGCAGCCCAAGTCATGTCGCAAGAAGAGGCCTCGTCAATTTTGGTGATGGGCGATGAGCCCGATCCCGAAACCGGCTTCAATCCCGTGCTGGGGATCATTACTGATCGTGACTTACGTAATCGCGTGTTAGCAGAAGGCTTGCCTTATGAAACACCGGTACAAGAAATCATGTCGCCCCAGCTGATCACCCTCGATCATAATGCTTACATCTTTGAAGCCATGCTCACCATGCTGCGCTCAAACCTCCACCACGTACCGGTACTGCAACATGGCAAACCACTGGGTGTGGTCGCGCTATCAGATATTGCACGTTACGAATCGCAAAACAGCTTGTTCCTCGTCGCCAGTATTTTCCGTCAACAATCGGTGGACGATTTAGTGGTGTTGGCGAAACAAGTCAAAGATTGCTTTGTACGCATGGTCAATGAGGACGCGAACTCACACATGATAGGGTCTGCGATGTCTGTGATTGGCCGCAGTTTTAAGCAGCGCCTGTTGGAGTTGGCAGAAGAAGAACTGGGTGAGCCGCCTATCCCGTATTGCTTTTTGGCGATGGGATCGATGGCACGCGATGAGCAGCTGATTGTGACCGATCAAGACAATGCCATTATCTTGGACGATAGCTTCAACCACGACGAGCATAACGCGTATTTTGAGGCACTATCGAAGCGCGTGTCTGATGGGCTCGATGCCTGCGGGTATACCTATTGTACTGGTAATATCATGGCGACTAACCCTGAGTGGCGGAAAACACTGAAAGAGTGGGAACAATGCTTCGCCGATTGGATTGATAATCCGAGCCCACGCTCTTTACTCGACAGCAACATCTTCTTTGATTTAGATGGTGTCTATGGTCGAACCAACTGGGCTGAACAACTCAAAGCCTTCATTGGTCGCCGTGCACGTCGCAATAATCGCTTTTTAGCATCAATGGCGCGCAATGCCTTAAATCGCACACCGCCCTTGGGCTTTTTTAAAGATTTCGTGATGGAGCAAGATGGGCGACACAATAACTCTATTAACCTCAAACGCCGCGGCACAGCGCCATTAGCCGATCTTATCCGTGTACACGCATTAGCTATCGATTCGCGCTCACAAAACTCGTTTGAGCGCTTAGACGACATTATTGAATCTGGGATCTTGCCCAAAGGCCGAGGGCCAGACCTTCGAGATGCGATGGAGTTTATTTCCATGGTGCGTATTCGTCACCAAGCGCTGGATATCGAAGCGGGACGTGAGCCAGATAACAATGTGGAACCGGAGAATTTATCCGATTTTGAGCGCCGTAACCTCAAAGATGCATTCCAGATTTTAAGTAACGCTCAGAAGTTCTTGAAATTCCGCTATCAGCCGAATCGGTCATAAGGGGAGGGCATGTTGCATTTGGATCTGAAAAAGAAAGCCCCGGCGCAACACGTAGACTGGCAAGCCATGCTGGATACCAAACGTGAGCAGGTGAAACATGAAACGCTACAAGCGTTTTATCAACAAGGCTGGGTAGCACCAGACACGCCTCTTAAGGATGTGCCCTTTGTCGCACTCGACTTTGAAACTACGGGGCTAGACAGTGAAAAGGATGCCATTGTCAGTATTGGTTTGGTGCCTTTTAGCCTTAGTCGCATTCGCTGCCAACAGGCGCAGCACTGGATTGTGAATCCCAATCGTCCGCTGGCAGAGTCTTCGATTGTTATTCATGGGATCACCCATTCAGACATTATGAATGCACCAGACTTTTCTCATGTAATTGAACCACTGCTAAGTGCGCTCGCCGGTGCGATCGTTGTGGTGCATTACCGCCGTATTGAGCGAGAGTTCCTTGACCGTGCCATTAAGCAGCGTTTAGGGGAAGGGATTATTTTTCCGATGGTCGACACCATGGAGCTTGAGGCGCGGAAACACCGTACTGGGAAGCGCAGCTTGATGGACCGTATTATGCGTCGTCCCCTGGCGTCGATTCGGTTAGCCGATAGCCGTACTCGGTATCAGTTGCCTTTTTATCAAAGTCATCACGCCTTGACCGATGCCATCGCCACGGCAGAGTTGTTGCAAGCACAAGTGGCCCACGACTTTTCCCCTGACACACCGATTAGCGACGTATGGAGCTAAGGTCTAGACGGCTATCGCTTTGTTATTGAGCCGTAGACGCGGATGGTTCGTAAACCTGTTTATAGGTGATAGCACGTCGCGTGCTGGTTTTCAGTGCAATAATAATGTGCTACAACACCGGCGACTGATAATCAGAGGAAAGCACATGACATTTATCCATGCAGTAGAAGGGCTCGTGTTTGGCCTTGGGGTGTTGTTGTTGTCATCAGGCATTGGCTTTGCATACTGGGGACTCACGTTAAAGCCTGAAGAGGCGGAAGACATGACGGCACGTAAAATTGAGTTGGGCTTTTATGCTGGTGCGTGCATTGTGTTTGCGCTGTTAATTGCCTATTGGCTCACTTGGTGATGATACGCGCTTACTTTAACGATAAAAAAACCACCGCTTGAGCGGTGGTTTTTGTAGGTTGATACCGACAGATTGGTGTCGTTACCACACGTCTTTATCGATTTGCTTGTCCAGTTTCGGGAACTTAGTACGATCAAACGTTGGCTTCTTACCCGCTCGGCGTTGGTCTTCATAATCTTTCATCAACGCAAACGCAATGCCAGATAGTAGCGCAATCGCCACTAAGTTGATCACCGCCATCATACCCATCGATAAGTCAGCAAAACTCCAGATCAACGGCAAGTCAGTAATTGACCCCACCAATACCATAGAGAGAACCGCGATACGGTACAAAGTGATGGCTTTACGACACTTGAAGATATACTCGATGTTAGATTCACCATACGAGTAGTTCGCAATGATAGACGTAAAAGCGAACAACAAAATTGCAATGGCAATAAAGCCTGCACCCCAGTCACCCACTTGGCTCACCAACGCTTCTTGAGTCAGTGCAATGCCGGTAAGACCACTCTCTGGGTCGAGCATGCCAGACATCAAGATAATCGAGGCGGTTGCAGTACAGATCACAATGGTGTCGACAAACACACCCAGCATTTGTACATAGCCTTGTGCAGCAGGGTGGTTAGGCTTGGTGGTGGCTGTTGCTGCGGCATTGGGTGCGGAACCCATACCGGCTTCGTTCGAGAACAGGCCGCGTTTGATACCTTGCATCATTGCTTGGGCAATGGCATAACCCATCGCACCGCCGGCAGCTTGTTCAACGCCAAGCGCACTCTTAACAATCATCGAGATAACGGCAGGAAGCTGCTCGATATTCATCGCAACGACAAACAGTGCCACGGCAAGATACGCAAGTGCCATGAACGGAACGATAAGCTCCGCTACACGCGCCACTGAGCGCATACCACCAAAAATGACCGGTGCGGTGACCAGTGTAATTGCGATCCCGACTGCGAGTTCATTGACTCCAAATGCCGTATTCATTGCAGCGGCAATTGAGTTGGATTGTACCCCGTTAAAGGCCAGGCCGAATGCAATAATCAGACACACGGCGAAGGCGATACCGAGCCAACGCTGACCAAGACCTTTTTCAATGTAATACGCCGGACCACCACGATAGCTGTTGTCTTTGTGGTTGACTTTATAAGCTTGCGCGAGGGTGGACTCGACAAAGCTGGTGGCCATACCGACCAATGCGGTTAACCACATCCAGAAGATAGCGCCAGGGCCACCTAAGTAAATCGCCACAGCGACACCGGCCATGTTTCCGGTACCCACGCGTGCTGCCAAGCTGGTGCTAAATGCTTGGAAAGAGGAAATGCCGCCTGAGGCGCCATCGCGGCTATTGGCCATGAGTTTGAACATGTGACCAAAGTTACGGAATTGAATAAAGCCGGAACGTACAGTGAAGTACAGACCTAGACCAATCAATAAGTAAATCAGTACGCTTCCCCAAAGGAGGCTGTTACCTGTATCGATTATGGACACAAATAGGTTTTCTAGTAGTTCCATCATAAAACTCTGTTTTTCGTCTGTTGGGAGACGCCTTGAGCTTGAAAAGTCGAGTGTTTGCAAAGGTGACGACAAGCGTCAAGGCCGACAACCACTGTCCATGTGACTTAACTGCAGTCCATGCAGGCGAACAGCTGGTCCCCATCTTGAGGGGCGGTTAGGTTGGTGGCCTAACGTGGAACCAGCGTGGTGTGCAACAGCATTTTGAATCCATGCTCGACTGTTGCCAGAGTGCTCTCACGTTAGTTATGCACCTTGATTGAATGAGTAGGTACACAACGCGAAGCGCACCGGATAATACCGATATTTGTGAGACAAAACACTATGAGAAGGGCAGTTTGATTAAAAATCAACCTGCTCGGTATGTTGATTTTGGTGATATTGACTGTAAATAAAATGTAATGCTTTTCATGCTAATTACTTGAACTTACGCGATTTAGTCAAATACAATATTGCATAAATTTTCGTTAAAAGCGACTAAAGGCGGACTATGTCAGCGCGCGTAAAATTGTGATCAAAAACACGTGGGTTTGATGAAAATGTCGTCACATGAAAGAAGCGAGCACGCTATGTCTGCCTATTTTTGTGTCGATCTGCTGCCTTTTTTATTGAGCAAGTCTGTTTTGACCATATCAATGGCTGACAGCGCAACGTCGATGTCAATTTGATGACTTTCGAGCAAATAAATCAGGTCGACGGCGAGCTTAACGTCATCGGGAGCGTTCTCAAGGCCGTTCGGGATGTTGGATGCTTCTTTGTTCATGAGGGCTCCTTATTGCTTTTCGGTCACGTGTAACGCGGCACGGATCAATTGTTCATGAAGTGGGACGAGGGTGTCGTGATTATCGTGATAACCGCCACCAATGACTGCCGCGACAGGAATTTGGTTGTGCTTGCAGCACGAGAGTACGCCCAGATCGCGCTGATAGATGCCGTTTGTTGACACATCGAGATAGCCGAGCGCATCGTCCCGATGAATGTCGACCCCGGCGTCATAAATGACCATGTCAGGACGATACTGCGCGATGGCGAGTTCGAGCAAGGGCAAAAACGCGCTGAGGTAATCATCATCACCGGTGCCTTTAGGTAACGGTAAATCGATTGTCGACGGCGGCTTACGCGAGGGGAAATTCTTCTCACAATGAACTGAAAACGTGATGATATCCGGGTGATCTTTCGCTAACGCGGCCGTTCCATCGCCATGGTGTACGTCACAATCAACAATTAACACTTTGTCTATGCCACGGTGAGACAATGCGTGGCGTGCCGCAATCATTAGGTCATTAAATAAGCAGAAACCACTGCCAAAATCGTAGTGAGCGTGATGGTAGCCACCGGTTAGATGAATGGCAAGCCCGGTCTCAAGCGCGTGGTCAACGGTCAACGTAGTGCCGCCTAACGAGGTGAGACTACGTGTGATTAAGGCCTTACTCCATGGAAAGCCTATTCGACGCATTTTGGCCAGCGGTAGCTCGCCTTTGATTAAGTGACTGATATAGCCGTGGTCATGCACGGGTTCGATCACCCGACGGTCTGCCGCTGTCGGTTGGTCGAACGTGACTGGCAAGTTGCATGCGCTGAGACGCTCGTATAGAAGGCGGTACTTCTGAAGGGGATACCTATGACCTTCAGGGAGCGGGAAGTCAGAATAAATAGGATGGTAAATCAGAGGTAACACCCTAAGCTCCTTTGTGCTGATTTGCGCGTATTGGCTAATGCCGTAACAGATTTACTATGATGTCGGATTTACCCCGTGCGCTCCTAGGTCTTGCGCTCACGATAACTGATGGTACTTTCAATACGCTCGCGAGCTTGGCGGCATCGGGCTAAGCGTTGCTCTAGGGCTAAAACTTGCTTCTGGTAGTCTTGGCGGACTGCCGGAGTGCTTGCTGCATCGACGCTGGCATTCGCATCTCTGAGCTTGTCTTCCAAGCGTCGTTCCCAATCTTGGTGTTTCGCGAGCTCTTGGTAAAGTTCACCTATGGATTGGCGGCGACGTCCACGAGTCGCATGTTCTTGTTTACGTAATGGTAGCGTCGCCAGCTCACGTTGCAGCGCACTGATTTGTGCCAATAAGGTTTCACAAATATGTGTCGCTCTTGCTTCGGTCAATAGACCTTGCTCGTCGTCGCGTCGCATCACATTAAGCAGCCCTTGCGCTTCGTTTACACAAGGGGTAAGCAGCTTGCCTTTGCACTGAAAAAGCTGAATAGAGAACAAAGGCGCGTTTGCTTCTCCGCGACGTCTATCGACCTCAGCGGCACGCTTGGCCAGTTGGTCGAGTAACTGATGCATTGTTTCGAGCTGGGCTTTCATGATGATTAAATTACCTTAAAACCATGCGTCTAATGCAAGCTTACCCGCGAGCACGACCACGGCCGTGACAAAAATCGGACGGATAAATCGACTACCAAAGCGAATGGCAGAATGGGCCCCAATAAAAGCGCCTAACATTAAGCAGACACCCATGGTTAGCCCGAGTGCCCAGTTAACATGCCCCAGCAGTGCAAAGGCAACCAAGGAGGTGAAGTTACTGGTAAAATTCATCGCCTTGGCAAGTCCTGATGACAGCAAAATGTTCATGCGATACATCGACATGGTCGAGACTGTCCAAAACGCGCCCGTTCCAGGCCCTGCCACCCCATCGTAAAAGCCCAGTGAGAGGCCTTGCCCCCATTGCTTAATGGGGAGCTTCGGGCAGGGCGTGGGCAATTTATGGTTATCGACCTTGGGCTGAGGGTGCCATACCGTATAAACCGCAGCGATCAGCACCACCAAAGGAATCGCCTTTTCAAGCCACTCGGTGCTCAATACGTCGACCAACAAAGTGCCTAAGGTGGCACCAATTAATGTTGCCCAAAAGGCATGTTGCCAAAACCGAGGCGAAAAAAGCCGCTTTTTATAATAGGTAAAGGCCGCGGTGCTTGATGCAAAAGTGGCGGCAAGTTTATTGGTCCCTAAGGCAATATGTGGCGGCAAACCTAAGGATAGCAAGGCGGGGACAGTGAGCATTCCACCACCGCCAGCTACCGCATCAATAAAGCCGGCGACAAACGCCGTAAGCCCTAAAATAATCAGGGTAGAGAGGTCAATCAGTTCAAGCATGCGAATTCTTTCTAGTTATTGTTCGACGACGCGCTTAAAGGGTGGCAACGAGTCGAGTAATGATTGGCCATATCTGCGGGTGATAATACGCCGGTCAAGAAGTACTACTCTACCAGAGTCTTCCTCTTTGCGCAGTAGACGCCCGACTGATTGCACTAGCTTTTTACTTGCCTCGGGAACCGAAATTTGCAAAAACGGATTGCCACCACATTTTTCAATGTATTCGGCGTGAGCCTCTTCCACCGGTGAGGTGGGCACAGCAAAGGGAATTTTGGTAATAATCAAGTTTGTCAGTAGTTTGCCGGGTAAATCTAGCCCTTCAGAAAAACTGCCGGTCCCAAAAATAATACTGGTTTTCCCGGCGGCAACCGCCTCTTTGTGTTGATCTAACAGTGCACTACGTGACAGGGTGCCTTGGCAGAGTAGTTGCCATTGATGACGGCGACAGTGCGGCTCCAAGGTTTTAGCCACTTGATGCATTTGCCAATAGGAGGCGAATAGCACCAGTGATGCGGTTTCGCCTTCCAAATACTCAAGCACTTTGTCGCTAAGCACATCGGTGAACTGTTTTGCTTGTGGCTCACAGGGCATCGCAGGCACTATCAGCCTTGCTTGATTGGCATAGTCAAAGGGGGAGGGTAACGCCAAATAGCGCGTGCCATCGCTTTCGCTTAGACCGACTTGGCGACAAAAATAGCTAAACCGATTGAGTGCGCGCAATGTGGCAGAAAACAGCCCGACACCGGCTGCCCGTGACCACAGCATTTGATCAAGACGCCAGCCGACTTCTAACGGCGAGACGTGGACCCAGCGGTCATCTTCGCGCTCTTGGCAACGCTGTACCCAGCGCGCGAGAGGTGCACCTTTGTTTGCGTTGGGTTGTGCCATCAGTGACCAGACTTTTTCTAGGTTCTCAAGCCGTTGTAAGAAAAAGGCACTTTCCGCAAGCGCAGGGTCGGCGAGCTTGGCCGATATGTCATTTTCTTTCAGTCGCTCGTTGATCAAATCGTGAATTTTCGCCAAGCTTTGGTTGGCTTTTTTACTCGCCTGCTTCAATTGCTGGCAGGGTTCTACCAAGGCGTCAGGCAGTTCGCCATCAACAAAACGGTAGCAGCCATCCCCATTGAGGGGTAACCCACTAATAATTTGGTTGGTGTCGCGTAAAGTGGGGATCAGCACTTGGATCGCGTCTAATAAGCTATCCACGAAGCGGTTTGCGCGCTTCATATCCGCGGTATTACCGAGCTTAACCGTGGCTTGGTTGAGCTTTTCCAGCCATCCAGTCGCCCCGAGTAAACTGGCATTGGCGGCAGAAAAGTCGCGCGCGACCGTCGGCAAATGGTGGGCTTCATCAATCATATAAAGACATTGCTCTGGCTCGGGCAAGATCACCCCGCCACCTAGCTCGAGATCAGCCAATAATAGACTGTGATTGACGACCACGACATCCGCTTTGTCCATCGCCTCGCGCGCTTTAGCGAAGGGGCACTGACGATGAGCGTGCAACCCAGCGTGGCAAGTATGTTTGTCTGATGCAATGGCTTGCCAGAGATGATCGGCAATCGGCTTGGGCCAGCTATCACGGTCGCCATCCCACTTTCCGCGGCTAAATGCCGAGTACATATCATTGAGTAGCCGTTGCTCGTTTTGCTTGGGCTTTTGGGTGAACAGCGCGCCTTGGATGCTGTCTGTATCCGCCACCGCACTCAATTTGTGTGCACAGCAATATCGTTGACGCCCTTTTGCCAGAATAAAATCAAACGGTTTTGGGCAGATGCGACGAAAAAATGGAATGTCTTTATTGGCTAACTGCTCTTGCAAAGCCACTGTCGCGGTCGAAATCACCACTTTTTTATTGTTGTTTAGCGCAAAGGGGATGGCCCCCATAAGATAGGCCATCGATTTGCCCACACCCGTACCCGCCTCCGCCACAAATAGCCGGCGCTTGTTGTCGTAATCGCCTGCTAGCGTTTTTGCAAGCTCTGCCACGAGATAGTTTTGTACCTTTCTAGGGACAAAATGGGGAAGTTGCGCTTGTAGGGTTTGATAGCAGGCGCGGATGTCTGATTTTACGGCAGGGCTGAGCATCAATATGTCCGGCTTAAGGGAGAATGGCGCGCAGTATAGCACGACTCAAAAACGTGAAAACGATCCCGAACTGCAAGATTTCTTTACATTAATGAGATCCCAATCACGAATTTATATTGAACCAATTTGCACTATCTTGCTGATCTGTCTTGTGATTAGAAATACACCTGATTTAAGTGATTGATTGGTTATATATTCTGAATTTCACGGTTATAAGTTGATTTATCGATATATTAATCTGTTTTGTTGTGTTGTTAACTTTCATCAAATTTGCTGGTTTTGTAACCGTAAACTGTGATCTTAATTCAGGTGGGGTGGCTAACTGTTTGTTTTTTATGTTTTGTGGGTTATGATTTGCGCGGTTTCGGGCTAGTTGACAGAATCCAGAATGTTCTGCACGATTAGCCACGAAGTTTCAGTGGTCTGGCATTTTGTTCTTCGCAGCATTATGACAGCCACCATATAACAGAGTTCCATGAAGGAACTCATAATGACTAAATAGAAAAGGCAGTGGATTAACCATGAAAAAGACTATTCTAGCAATGGCAGTTCCAGCTCTGCTGGCTGCTGGCTCAGCATCTGCAAGCATCAACCTGTATGACGCAGACGGCGTTAAAGTAGACGCGTCTGGTGCAGCAGAAGTTCAATACTTCCAAGCTATCGGTGAGAACCAAGACGGTCAATGGCGTCTAGATGACGGTGACTTCGCGGTTAACACTGAAGTTGCAGTTTCTGACGACCTAGCAGCTATCGGTCACTTCGCATTTAAATTCGAAGACAGCACCACCAAAAATGACGAGCTGTACGTTGGTTTTAAAGGCAGCAACTGGGGTACTATCACCTTCGGTCGTCAACTGCTGATCAACGATGACATGGGTATCACCAAAGATTACGAGCTTGCATCTGCGAACAACGGTACTTTGCGTACCGAGGGTGATCAAGTAGCCAAATACGTTTATGACAACGGCACTTTCTACGCAGGCTTCTCTACCCTGCAAAACAGTGATGGTAAAGAAGGTACTGACGAGTACAAAATCTATGACGGTCGTCTAGGTTACCGTGTTGCTGACATCGATATGCGTGTTTACTATTTCTACGCAGATGATGCTGCTGCAAACGCAGGCAATGATGACTACGCCTACAACTCAAAAGGTGACGTAGAAAACTACAACTTCGAAATCGAATACAAAGGTATCGAAAACGTAGGTCTTGCGGCTTCTTACGGTGTAAACACCGTAGATACTGGCTCTAAGAAAACCGATACTGACTACTTCTCAGTAGCGGCTGACTATACCCACGGCAAAACTACCTTTGCTATCGGTGTTGATAACCAAGACAACGACAGCGGCAAAGACGTGACTGGCTACTACGCGAACGTAACTTATGCACTGCACAGCAATGCAAAAGTTTACGCTGAAGTAGGCGACAACGACGGTGACAAGCAAGACTGGGGCTACGTTGCAGGTATGGAAGTTAAGTTCTAATCGAGCTTAACAATACCGCTACAATATGTAGTACTCGTTTTAAAAAGCCGCCTTCGGGCGGCTTTTTTATTCATGGTTTTGGCGAATCAGTGAGAAAAGAATAATGAAGCAGTTGAAATGGGCTGGACTAGCGTTGGGTGTCACCCTGTTGTCAGGTGTCGCTCAGGCCGCAACGATTACCTCAGCACGGGGGGTCGAGTTTTTAGTGATTGATGGCACCGAAGTAAAATTTGACAGCTGGGCACCTCAGCAAAGTGTTGAACTAAGCGATGGCACACACCAGTTAGTGATGCGCTACGAAGGGGAAGTCAAGCGCGGCAGCAAAGATGTTGTTTTTACCTCTCGCCCTTATGTGTTTGATTTTAATGTCGATGGACGTGATGCCACCATTGATATTGATACCCGCCTTTCGGTACAAAGCCAAGCGTCGAGCTATTTTGCTTCAGGCCCACAATGGCAAGCGGAGTTCGAGAGTGGCGAGGTGATGCCGTTGAACGCGACTGAGCTTAAAGGTGACGGTTTTGCTGCTTACGCAAATATGGAAGCGTTAGTGGCAGACTATAACCGCGCCAATGGCATTATTTTCGACCAAGGTGAAAGCAAAAACCTCAATGATGTTTTGGTCGAAGTGGATGAGGAAGGCAAAGCATCCATCAAGGGCGATGCGCTCTCACAACTTAAACTTTGGTATACCAAAGCTAGCGATCAAGAACGCAAGTCTTTCCGCCGCTGGATTATTGACCAAGAATAATGTGGCTTCGTTTGACGCAAACGCAAAAAAACGCCCAGCCAAAGCTGGGCGTTCGTCGCTTAAACAGCGAGAGACAGGCTACAAGCGAAAGTAGACCGACACAGCATCACCGATTTAGTGAGGGTCCGTCGCAACACGACGCTGCGCGGGATCGTGATGGTAATAATTTGATGTACGACATTGAGGACAACGTTGCTCTGCCGCATCTTGCATCAAATCACTGAGCGGTATTTGGCTCTCACAATCGGCGCACAGGCCGTAGATTTCCAAATCCATGGCACACAAAGAGGCGTCCACTTTCTCCAAACGATCGCCTAGGCAACGAATCGCGCCTGGCAGGCTTTGACTTTCTTTAATTAAGTCAGTCACATTGAGATTATCGCATTCCTTTTCCCAATCTTCTCGTAATCGAGTGGTTAAGGTTGCGATCAGCTCCGCTTGCTCGGTTTCGAGCTCACGCCGAAGCTGTGCGAGGGTTTTTGTATCCATGGTCAGTTCGCTTGATTGGCTGAAATGACGTTTATCATGGATCACCCACCCCACTTGTTACCCTGATGTAAATCAAGAATAGCGATAAAACCTTACAAAAGGTCCGTTTTTAGCGCTCGAAAGCTGAGCTATAGTAGCGCTTCACTGTTGTTAAGTTGTTGTGAGTAGAGATAACAAAATGGAACATGATTTTAAAGAGCCGTATAGTCTGAAGTATTTCATTGGATTTTTACTGGTACTCCTTATTCCCACCTTGCCAGCAAGCCTGACTTGGATGGGTATTTTGTTTGGTCGTTAATTATCCTGGTGGACCGCGTTCAGCGGTTAAATGCAGTATTTTGCTGTACTGGCCGGGTGAGGGTCACTACACTTGTTAATGTGTTTCATTTCACTGTCAGGCCAGAACTTTGCGAGACCACAGCATGCAACACTCACTGCCATCTTCTTCCCCCCGTTGGCGCTGGCTTTGGAATAGCCTTGGTTGGCTGTGGGTCGGTTTAGGCACAGCGGGTATTTTTTTACCGGTGCTACCGACGACGCCGTTTTTACTGCTCGCGAGTGGCTGCTTTATGCGTGGTTCGCCTCGTATTGCTAACTGGCTGCATGCACATCCTACCTTTGGGCCTATCTTGACTGATTGGTATCAAAAACGCGCCATTAGCCGTAAGGTAAAAATACGGGCCACCGTGATGATACTGGCCAGTTTCACTTTTTCTATTTATATCGTCAGCTTTGCTTGGCTAAAAGTCATGCTGCTAATTTGCTTAATTGTGCTGTTATGCTGGTTTCTCCGTCTGCCCGAGACAGAATCTGTTGCCGCCTCGGCTGAAAATTCATAACATTGCGGTTTGCGTTTTTTTACCGGCGAGTATTGGCCATGAGCAACGACAGCTTGAATGTCATTAAACAAAGCATCAAAACCATTCCTGATTACCCAAAGCCCGGGATCCTTTTTCGCGACGTAACCAGCTTGATGGAAGATCCAATCGCCTATCAGGCAACCATAGATACACTCGCGAACCAGTATCGTGACATGGGGTTCACCAAAATCATCGGTACCGAATCGCGCGGTTTTTTATTTGGCGCTCCACTGGCACTGGCGATGAAATTGCCGTTCGTCCCGGTACGAAAACCCGGTAAGCTACCCCGTGAAGTTATTAGTGAAAGCTACCAACTTGAATATGGCGAAGACACGCTAGAAATTCATCGTGACGCGATTAGCAGCGGTGATAACGTGCTTGTCATTGATGACTTACTGGCGACCGGTGGTACCATTGAGGCGACAGTAAAACTTGTGCGTCGTCTAGGCGGTGAGGTGAAGCATGCGGGCTTTGTCATCAGCCTACCCGATATTGGTGGTGAGGATAAACTTGCCCAAATGGGTGTTAACGTATTCAGCCTGTGCCAATTTGACGGTCACTAGTCTCTCTCCATACTGGGGCGCTGTGCGCCCTTGTTACGCTCCGCCTCATTGGATATTCAAATAGGAAGCCGAGAAACATGAGTTATCAAGTACTCGCACGTAAATGGCGGCCACATAGCTTTGATACCGTGGCAGGGCAGCAACATGTACTGACTGCGCTTGCCAACGCACTTGACCACGACCGTTTGCATCATGCTTACTTATTTAGCGGTACCCGTGGGGTAGGTAAAACCACCATCGCGCGTATTTTTGCCAAGGGGCTGAATTGCGAGCAAGGTGTCTCTTCATCACCTTGTGGTCAGTGTCAAACGTGCCGAGAGATTGATGAAGGGCGTTATGTCGATTTATTAGAGATCGATGCGGCATCTCGCACCAAGGTTGAAGATACCCGTGAGTTACTGGATAACGTTCAGTACAAGCCCGCGCGTGGTCGCTATAAGGTGTATTTGATTGACGAAGTCCATATGTTGTCTCGTCATAGTTTCAATGCACTGCTCAAAACGCTGGAAGAGCCGCCTGAGTATGTGAAATTCCTATTGGCCACGACGGATCCGCAAAAGCTGCCGGTGACTATCCTGTCACGCTGTTTGCAATTTCACTTAAAGCATTTCGATGCCAGCCAAATTCAAACCCAGTTAGAAACCATTTTGGTGCAAGAGGGCGTAGATGCTGAATCGCGTGCGTTGATGCTACTTTCTCGCGCGGCTGAAGGCAGCATGCGTGATGCTCTGAGCTTAACCGACCAAGCGATTGCGCTAGGCAACGGCCAAATTACTACGGCATCGGTTAGCGACATGCTAGGTACACTGAGTACCGATCACGCATTGATGCTGCTTGAGGCGCTGGTTAACCATGATGCGGTGGAGCTGATGAGTGCCTTAGAGCAGATTGCTCACATAGGTGTTGAATGGGACGGTTTACTCAAAGAGCTGGCTGGGCAACTGCATCAAATCGCTTTACTGCAAGCGTTACCTAATACGCATAGCGAGGCGTCACCGGACAAAGCACGCTTGCATGCACTGTCGACCCGACTATCGCCCCAAGATGTGCAATTGTGCTATCAAATGGCGCTGCAGGGTCGTCAAGATTTACCGTATGCTCCTGATGGACGTGCGGGGCTGGAAATGGTGTTGTTGCGGATGTTGGCATTCCAACCGGTCAAAACTGTCCCCTATGAACCCAAGGCGATTTCTGTGCCGACCCAAGCTCCTCAAAGGCAACAGGCTGCGACTCAGAAACCGCACACCAATCCGTCTCAGGCGATTGGGGCGTTAAAAGCGCAGGTGCAGCAAGCTACATCGGCTCCAAGGGAGCAGACTGCRCCAGCTCCCCAATCGGCGCCACCTCAATCACAACCTGAGCCACAGGTGCAACAGCCAGCGTCGACGCAGCCGGATAGGGCGGAGGAAGCACAGGCTACCCCTCAATCTGCGGCATCCAGTTTGATTCAGGCGCGGAATCAACTTCGTAGTCGTATGAAACGTCAATCGAGTCAGACGGATAACACGCCAAAAAAGACTGAACGGACATCGGCCAAGCAAGATGCGTTGTCAGTGCTGGATCGTATTACTGCGAATACCCAGCCTGCGTCGCCGGTGTCCGACTCATCTTTTGAGCAAGCGCCGGCGGCATTGTCTCATCAAAAAACGGCTGAAACGGCGCCGGTGTCTGACGAGCCTTATCAATGGACGCCGACTCAACCGCAGCCCGAGAAAGAAACAGCCACGCATTTAACGCCAAATGCGCTGAAAAAGGCGCTAGAGCATGAAAAAACACCAGCGATGCGGGATAAGCTTGTCCAAGAAGCGAACGCGGAGGATCACTGGTGTGCGTTGGCAGACAGTTTGGCGGTGCCGCGCTTGGTGAAGCAAATGGCACTGAATGCGTCGATGGTGCGTGAGGGCAATACGGTAGTGTTGACCTTACGTCCTGATCAGGCTCACCTCAATAAAGAAAAAGCACAACAACAGCTCGCACAGGCCTTGTCTCAGGCCCTAAATGCCCCCATAACATTGGAAGTCCATTTAGGCGATAGCGGGCGAACGCCATTGGAGTGGCGAGAACATCTCTATCAACAAAAATTAGCGCAGGCGACACAGAGCTTGCATAATGATCCGAATGTCGGTTTTATTCTTCAGCGTTTTGCTGCGGAACTGGATGAAGACAGCATTCGACCAATTTAGAACACCTAACCAAGAGAGAGAATTATGTTTGGTAAAGGCGGAATGGGTAACCTGATGAAGCAGGCGCAGCAAATGCAAGAGCGCATGCAAAAAGTTCAGGAAGAAATTGCCAATATGGAAGTCACCGGTGAGTCGGGCGCAGGCATGGTAAAAGTCACCATGACGGGTAGCCATAGCGTTCGTCGAGTTGAAATCGATGACRGCCTAATGGAAGACGACAAAGATATGCTGGAAGATCTGATTGCAGCCGCATTCAATGACGCCGCACGTCGTGCCGAAGAGCAGCAAAAAGAGAAAATGGCCGAAGTGACAGGTGGTATGCAGTTACCACCAGGCATGAAAATGCCTTTTTAATCCATGCGTACCAGTCAGTTACTTGAACAACTGATGGACGCGCTGCGCTGCTTACCTGGGGTCGGCCCCAAATCAGCGCAGCGTATGGCCTATCATCTGCTTCAACGCAATCGTCAAGGTGGTATCGAGTTGGCGCAAGCGCTGACTGCAGCGATGACAGAGATTGGTCACTGCAGCCAGTGTCGAACCTTCACAGAAGAAGAGGTTTGTGCGATTTGCGACAATCCTCGACGTCAGCAAACGGGGTTAATTTGTGTGGTTGAAAGCCCTGCGGATATCGCTGCGGTTGAAGCGACCGGGCAATATTCTGGGCGTTACTTTGTACTAATGGGGCATTTGTCGCCATTAGATGGTATTGGTCCTGCCGATATCGGCTTAGACGTGTTGGAAAAACGCCTCACGCATGAGCCCATTGAAGAATTGATCCTCGCTACCAACCCAACCGTTGAAGGCGAAGCTACGGCGCAATATATTGCCGAGCTGTGTCGAGAACACGATGTGCAAGCCAGTCGTATTGCCCACGGTGTGCCTATGGGTGGAGAGCTTGAGCTGGTGGACGGTACCACACTGTCACACTCGATCATTGGCCGGCAGCGCTTAAGCTATAACTAGCTGAGAAGCATGACGCGCTGTACCGTGACGCACTAATCTTTAAGCCTGACTTGGTCAGGCTTTTCTTTTTTCTCCGCTTTGACGAGCAAATGTGCAATCAATCATTTGTTTGTTGACAAACTAGTCGTTAAACGCTGTTGTGTAAGCACTCATTACTAAACGTGCTTAACGTATGAAGCGTTTTCTCTCTTTCTTTCTTGTAAACTTCTTTCTCGCAAGCGCATTGGCCAGTAACTTGGCTCAGGCAGAGCCAGTCAAGCGCTCAAAATCGGGCATTTGTCACGACACCAATAGTCCTTATTACACCCGCGTCACGCGATTTACCGCATTCGACTCGCTGTCAGCCTGTCTTGAGGCAGGCGGGCGCTTACCTAAGCGGGCGACGTCTTCTCCAAAAGCGCTTGTCCATCAAGAAACCAACGCGGCGTTGCGCGATGGGCGTCCTTTCTCTGGACCCTATCAGCGAGACCATTGGCCCCATTGGTTGGACGAGGACAAAGATTGCCAAAACACCCGAGCTGAAGTCCTGATTGCCCGGAGCCAAGTGCCTGTGACCTACACACGGAATAATCGCTGCACGGTTGCCACGGGATTATGGGTTGGCGCGTTGACGGGCCAGTCGTTTACCCAAGCCAGTGATGTCGACATTGATCACCTTGTGCCATTGAAGTGGGCCCACGGTCACGGTGGCGAGGTATGGTCTCGGAAGAAAAAAGCCCAATTTGCCAATGACCCCGACAACCTGCTGATCGCCGATGATGCGCTGAATGGACAAACTATAACTATAAAAACCATCCCAATTGCACGTTTGAGTGAGTGATTGAGCGCTTTTAGGTTTAGTAAGTATACTATTTCGAGATCCTAAAAGTTAGCTGAAGAAGCCAAGGATTGTCTTCTGCTCAAGCAGTAAAGCACAAAAAAGCACCTCACCTTTAAGTCCACTCTGTTTTCAAAGCGGACCTTTTCGGCCGCAAGAATGGTTCAGGCTTCTAAACAAAAGCGAACATTCGAAAGTTGTCAGAATTACCACCGCCTAGACCTTCCCAACTGCTCTAGAAAAACGGGTTCGTGATGCCTCCTTTTCGCGATCATTTAATGCCAGCGCTTCTGATGTCCAATGATCCGTTCTTACTGATCTCGGACAGCCGAAGGATTTCAACCTACTGTAAGGGCTCTGGCAGCCGATACGACGCATCTCTGAAGGGGCTGCATGAAATTGGGGCTCAGGGTGCCTGCGTCAATTATATTCATGGTCAGTAGCCTTTGCCCTGGTAGCTGATCGATTTGGAAAGGGCGAACCTTTGAGGACGTAATCGACGACTCTGGCAAAAGGGCCACTGCCAGTCCTGATTCGACCTCCGAGTATAGGTTTGCCATGTCCGAACTGGTCAGTACCGCATGATAGTCCAAGCCGGATTGCCTCAGATCTGAGGCAGCGAGATCCCGCAACGCGCAGTCGCTTTCCAGCAAGGCAACCGGGAGTGCCTCCACTGTATTGATCGGTAGCCCGGCCGGGGCATACCAGCACAGCGCCTCCGACCACAAGCTCTTCTCCCGGACGAATTGAGGCTCGCCTGTAACAATGGCCACATCCAGATCCCCGGTGGTTACCAGTTCCCGGAGTTTACGGCTGCGGCCACAGGTGATCCGGGGCACCAGCTCGGGAAAGGCCTCCCGAATGCGAGGAATGAACTGCTTTAGGAACGGGTGGGCATAATCTGTGGGAATTCCGAAGTGCACCGGCCCTCGCAGGGGCTCCGCGCTAAGCGCACTCAGCGTCTCATTGTTCAGACGCAGCAGTCTGTCAATGTAACTCAGCAACGTTTTACCGGGCTCCGTAAGCTTGATGCCTTGGTTGCTCCGTTCAAGAAGTCGCTGCCCCGTTGCGTGTTTCAGGACAAACCTTACGTCATAGCTAGTAACTAAGTATGCTATAAATTATCTAATGTCATTTTGAATGAAAAAGCGAGCTATGAGCAAAAAACGGTTGTCAGAAAAAGAACTGGTCGAGGGAATGACACCTTATACAGCACACGTTGATGAGCTGGCTACGGTAACATTGGAGGAATTGGGTCTTGAACTCTCGGAAAGTGATTACAAAGCCGCATTGAAGCGAATTGAATCTCTGTTTGATGCAGCCGAACCAGGCACTCCCGAAGGTGAAGAACTTGAAAGGCTAGCTGCATTGGTTGAAGAGTATGAGGAAAAACACTTCCCCATTTAAGAACTGCAACGCACTTTTGCCCCATTTCTTCTTAGTATAATTACTCATACTCAATATCTTGATACGTTTTTGCCTACTAATTATTATCCGAAATGGTCCGTATATACGCCTCATTCTCTCCGAAATGTATGTGAAATTCACATATCTGTGCCTATTGACAGGCAAGCTTTCATTTTTAGATTCTTTTTTCTTACTTTTTATGTGGTTAAACATTGAAAGCTATGTACATCTACCCCATATAAAAATTAGGTAATCGTGTGCATATGGGTGAGAAGTGTCAGTTTCAGAAGATTTCAAACAGTTTTTAGTAAACATCCGAGTCGATAACTCGGAGACTATCAGCGAGCGCTATGGTCAAATCACCAAAGCGTTAAACAAGAAGTTTCGTAATACTGAGTCTACAACAGCGAACACGCTTCAGGTTGGCTCATATGGACGATTCACAGGTATCAAAGGTATCTCTGATCTCGATATGCTTTACATCATGCCTGGCTGCAAATGGGAAACCTATAAGGACAAGCAAAGTCAACTGCTCAAAGACACCAAGGACGCTATCTTGGCCCGCTACCCGACAACAAATGTGAAGGTAGACAGTTTGGTCGTTGTGGTTAAGTACCAGAATTTCAAAGTCGAGGTGCAGCCTGTTTTCGAGCAGGACGATGGCAGTTTCAAATATCCTTACACGTACAATGGCGGGTCATGGCGTATCACCAAACCGAAGGATGAAATAAAAGCCATGAAGGAGGTTAACGAGGCGAAAAACAAGAACCTAAGGCCACTTTGTAAGATGGCTCGTGCTTGGAAGAATAAGCATGGCGTAGCAATGGGTGGCCTCCTGATAGATACTCTTGCCCATAATTTCCTAAAAGGTACCACCGACTATGACAACACAGGGCCTTTCTATTACGACGAAATGTGCCGTGATTTCTTTGAATACCTAGGCAACTTACCGAAACAAGAGCGATGGAGCGCTTTGGGCAGCAATCAGCATGTAAAAGTGAAGAAAAACTTTCAGCGAGCTGCCAAAAAAGCTTTTGAACTCTGTGTTGAAGCCATCGATGATGACAATAACAACGAAAGATGGCGGAAAGTTTTCGGACGTGGTTACCCTCAAAGTGCAGAGAACCTTGAGGCAATCGCCGAAAATCGCCAGACTTGGCGCGATACGGAAGAGTTTATTGCTGACAAGTACCCGGTGGATATCCGGTATCATATGGCCATCGACTGCGATGTTTCCCAAAATGGGTACCGCGAATATTCACTCTCTGAGATGTTACGCTTCTCCATTCCTTTGAGAGCTCGCAAGTCTCTGTCTTTCAGCGTCAGTGAAATTGAAGTGCCTCAACCATATTCACTTAAATGGAAAGTGCTCAATCGAGGGCCGGAAGCAGAGCGTAGAGATTGCATTCGAGGTCAAATCTTAGATGATAAGGGCTATGGAAATCGCAGCGAATCAACCTCCTTTAATGGTGAGCACTCCGTTGAATGCTACGCCATCAAAGACGGTGTCGTTGTGGCGCGGTCGGAAATTACTGTTCCGATATCTAACTGAGGCTGCCAATGGACAAAGCAATACTCAAAAAAGACATCGCCGAATTAGCCTATAACGTTACGTACGGGGCTAATCGACATTTCGCGACATTTGACATTGTATCCAGGCTTCCCGCCTGGATTGGCTTTGCGTCTCTAGCCTTCGGTATCGTCGGGTTGGCCTTCAAAGTCACTACTAACTTAACTTCTGTGGTCTTTATCCTGCTCTCGATAGCTGCCTTGTTCATTACCATGTATGAGCCCAAGAAGGCTGACTATGAGAAGCGAGGCGTCCACCTTACTAAGTTGTCCGGCCAGCTCCTTTCACTGTACCGGAAATCAGAGACTGACGATCCAGATGTTCTACAGAATGTTAATCAAAAGTTCCTAGAACTAAAGGACTCCTACTATTCTGATGGTGGTAACATCGGACAACAGATTCTATTTAGTGATGTTTTGACTCACTACAAAATGTTCGGTGTCAAAAAGCAGCAAAGTCAGTGGTTTGTGGACGAACTAAATCTCACTTTGTTTCGTGACAAGATACCGTTCTTCATCCTATTGATAAGTAGTCTGACGTTATTGGCAATGGTGACATATGGCTTGTACAAGCTTTTCGCATGTCGTTTGATTTCATACATTGCTCAGTACTTTTGCTGACAACGAAAAGGTAGAGGGTTGGCATTGCTATCCCTCTCCAGTTACAAAACTGTACCTAAGTACTCGGTAGAATAATGGATAAGTACACATTTATATCTGAAATGACTAAAGCGTTAGCTTGGCCTGGAACGTTGATTGTTGTCTTACTACTATTGCGTAAGCCTCTGGTTTATTTGATCCCTTTCATGCGCAAATTGAAATTTAAAGAGTTCGAGATGGAATTCTCAGAAAAGGTCCAAGCGTTAAAGTCTGAAGCTGAAATCGATAAAACTTCGGAAATTGACACACCAGCAATGAGTATCCTTTCTTTCTCCACACGAGCTGCGGTGTTGGAGGCATGGATAGAACTCGAGAATGTTGCTGCATCAAAAGCTGCATCTTTTTGGAGTACGTCAAATACATCGCCATTTAAAAACTATGCGAAGCTAGGATATTACCTTCATCAGTGCGGCGTCTTGAACGACTCTCAACTTAACTCTTTCGATGAACTGCGAAAGCTGCGAAATCAACTTGTTCATACGGAAGAAGTTGAGTTAACAGAAAATGATGCAAAGGCTTACATTATGGTCGCATCTAATCTAGTGAACCAAATTAAGGAACACTGATCTGCTCTAGTAATTCTGTGCACTCGCATAGGTGAGTTTGCCATACTTCAGGTAATTTATTCTTTAATAAATTAGCAAAAGCGCAACTCGGAAGTGCCCCAAAGTCGTTTAGGTAATAGTTACATTAGAAAACTAGAGTGTCGACTTCGAGTTAGCATTGCTAATACCTAACCGTCAGCTATGCCAGAAGATGATTTGCATAAACTAAGGTCTTTCGCATAAACCCGCCAACTGCTTTTAGCTGATGTACGAGACTCTTCAACACATTTCACATATCCTGCTTGGTCAACGCGATAGCCTAGATACATTCGATTAACAAATGCGACTGCGAGCCCCAAAAATAAGACAACCGTGAAGTATTTGCCGTAGGTACCATAAGAATGCACATCTCTTTTGGGATGGAAAAGCTGATACAGTCCGAGAGCTATAACTCCAACGGAAAGAATCGGAGTAACCAACAAAGCGACATAATTTAGATGCGATATCAATCTGATATGCTCAGGTAAGGGCATAAAAGGTTGCATTGCTTCCCTAATCAACCCCGCCCGAAACATAAATGCTGTCATTAAGACAAAGAAAACGATGCCAAATACTCGAACTAGTACGAACTTCAAACGTCAACCTCTTTAAGCTTTTCAACAACTTTATCGGAGATACCATATTCGCTATCGACGTCATCGAGAAGAAAGCTAGCTCCGAGAGTAACTATCGCAAAACTGAGGCCAGCCACAACCAAAGGTAATCCCACGGCAGTAGCCACCACA
Organism: Salinivibrio sp. IB872; assembly: GCF_001995345.1. Lineage (NCBI taxonomy): Bacteria > Pseudomonadati > Pseudomonadota > Gammaproteobacteria > Vibrionales > Vibrionaceae > Salinivibrio > Salinivibrio sp. IB872. The sequence goes on from NZ_MUFO01000021.1 coordinate 28,840, forward strand.
GCAATGACAGTCCCCGCTCCAGTCGCAATCATTCCCTTGGCAATATCTGCCCCAGAGCGTCCCACGAAGTCTTCCATCGTTTTCTCATCATGAACAAACACATCGACAGCATTGATGGCAATTGCGAAGATGATATCGACAACTAATCCGACACGTAGCATGTTTCTCGCCATATTCTTTGTGCCAAGTCCCAACTGTACAACTTGCGGATTATTGGCTCGCCAACGGTGCCCTCTCATCAAGGTCTTCAGATGTTTCTTATAACCCTTGATAATGACGTATTCGGTTCCATTGGCGACTTTTGTATATGCGACGACACCCATACCACCTAAACCCTTTGATAGGGCGTAGGCATCTCTAGCATTTGCCGCTCCATCCCAAATCTTCTTGGCATTGTCTAATGTGTCTTTGCCATTGTGTTCCTTCCACAGATTGTTGGCAAACTCTTCTGCCTCCTCTAATGACATCACAGCTAAGTCCACGGCTTTTTGCGTGTACTCRACCTTTAGGTATTCGCTTTTGGTAAAATCGTATGGCGGCCAGTAGCCAGCACTTTCTTGTGGAATTTGAGTGTTCGGYGCRCTAGCAGCAGGGGCGATTTTGGCAGATTCAGCTGACTGGGATGATGTCGCTCGTTGTGATGAGTGAGGTTGAGCACCATCCAYTTGTGCTTGTGTTGCTTTCGAAGACAATGGACTTATTCGRCTTACCGAGGATGAACTTGGMGCATCACCAATATTAACCGTACCACTCCCAATTGTCACACCACCACAACTTATGGAACCGCCCGTTAACGCGGCTGGTTTTCCATTAATCAATACCGTTGACGAGCCAGAGGAAATYGARCGTCCATGTGGTGGATGTTTGGGCTTGCTATGAGGCGCAAGAGAATCACCAACTCTTGCGGCTGGYATACCATCAATTTTCACATCTGGAGAGCCTGCCGTCACTGGCGTTGGCGGAAAACCATCGTGGGCTGTGCCTGTATCGCCAACTTTAACTGCCTTAGCCATCACATTATCCTGCTATTTTTAAGTGGGTATCATTTAAACAAGAGAATGGATGATGACAAGCAAGTGGGATGCAAATTTAGATACGAATCACTCTTGGGCAATTTGTTGCTCGGAGGCGGGAGCTTTGTCCAAGATAAACTCATCATAATCGAAGTATATAAAGCGGAGTCGCCAGCTCATTTCTGTCCAGAAATGAGATAGACTTCTCAGTCTTTTCCAACATTCATCTCCTTCTGCCGCTGAAGCAAATTAAACTTCTCATGCACCCGGTTCGGATAAAGCTCGGTATAAATCAGCCATAATGTATTGAGATTGCGGTGACCGGTGACTTGGGCGACTTCTTCAATTGAAAAGCCTTGTTCAAAAAGACGGCTGGCTCCTTCGCGGCGCAGATCATGGTATTTCAGATCGTGAATGCCGAGTTTACTTCGGACACGCTGAAAACCGGCGGAAACGCTTTTGCTATTGTAAGGGAAAATGCATGTTGCTGTTTTTGGCTGGCGTTGCAGAATGTCCCAAGCATCACCAAGCAGTGGCACCCACATATGATTGCCTTCTTTCTTACGCGGGTCTTTGCGATCCCTGACTTTGACTGCTCTGTTTTTTTCATCGACATCTTCCCACAGAATCTTGCACACTTCACCGATACGCATGCAGCTTAAAATTGAGAACTCCAGAATATCGAGATACGGAATATGTGCCGCACGGTGCGTCTGACGTTTGAGTAGTTCTTGCCTGATACGATCCAGTTCATCACCAACGGGCCGACGGCTGCGACGTTCTGATTTTGCGATCAGGTTTAATTGATAAAGCGTGTAGTAAGCATCCCGGATGATTGAATCATCCACATCAATATTGAAGACAGGCCGGGCGGACTTGAAAACACTGCGGAGGTAGGAAATATCACCGCCAATAGTTTGTGGCTTCACGCCTGAAGAGGAGCGATCTTTACAATATGCGACTAAATCGGAGACGGTGAGTTTATCTGCCCTGATTTTGGCAAGCTCAGTATCAACCAGCATATTCAGTCCGTATTGCTTTGAACGGCCAATTTTCTCTGCGGTCAGCGACTCATTCAGATAAAGCAGAATTAATTCCCGGATGGTCGGCTTTTCTGTCCTTCCCGGTAAGCCATGTATATCCAGCTTAGACACCAGTAGCGTGCCCCATTCTTTTGCATCAGATCGTTTTCCGAAAGTACGAGATTCACGATATACTACGTCATTTCCTTTTTTGACCCGAACCGTGCAGCGGAAGCGAGTGATGCCTTTACTGGTTTTGCGTTTTTCTATCGTAAAGCTGGCCATTATCTTAGAATCAGGGTAATGAATTGCGTGCCCCATATTTTAAGGGGCACATATGGGGCACGCAATAGCAAAAAATAGTTGAGATTAGTTAAGAATGAGCCAGAAACAGAACACAGATAAATCTTTGCAAGACAGTAATTTATCTAGTAATATCGATGTGTCATCAAGTCGTAGATTCAGCGTGGCCCCGATGCTCGATTGGACGGATCGTCACTGCCGTTATTTTCATCGCTTATTATCAGGGCATACTTTGCTGTTTACCGAGATGGTCACCACGGGTGCGATCATTCATGGTAAAGCGGACTATCTTGCTTACAACGAGCAGGAGCATCCGGTGGCGTTGCAGCTGGGGGGATCGGATCCGGCGGATTTGGCAACGTGCGCCAAGCTGGCGGCCGAGCGTGGCTATGATGAAATTAATCTCAACGTTGGTTGCCCGTCGGATCGGGTTCAAAACGGGCGGTTTGGTGCGTGCCTAATGGCTGAACCTGAGCTGGTAGCGCAGTGTGTGTCTGCGATGCGTGAAGTGACTGATGTGCCCATCACGGTGAAAACTCGCATTGGTATAGATGAGCAAGATAGCTACGAATTTTTGACCGACTTTGTGGGCATCGTCAGTGAAAAAGGCGGGTGTGATATGTTCACGATTCATGCGCGTAAAGCGTGGTTAAAAGGCCTGAGCCCCAAAGAAAATCGTGAAATTCCACCGCTGGATTACCCGCGTGTGTATCAGCTTAAAAAAGACTTTCCACATCTGGTCATGGCTATTAATGGTGGCGTGAAAACCCTTGAAGAAGCCGAGCAGCACCTTGCGCATCTGGACGGAGTGATGGTCGGTCGTGAGGCGTATCAAAATCCTTTCTTATTGGCGGATGTCGATCAGCGTTTGTTTGGCAGCGCGCAGGCACGTGTGAGTCGCCGCCAAGTGGTTGAAGGCATGTTCCCCTATATCGAGCAACAATTACGCCAAGGTGCGCAGCTTAATCACATTAGCCGCCACATGTTAGGGTTATTCCAAAACATGCCGGGCGCGCGCCAGTGGCGCCGTTATATCAGCGAGAATGCGCATAAACCGGGAGCCGGTATTGAGGTACTGACTACCGCCATGAGTCATATTCCTGACGATTGGTTGGACGCGTAAACGTGGTCAAAATAACTACTTATTAGTGATAAATTTGACGAAATGCGTGGTAAAGCACGGAGCATGCTGAGCAACTCATTGAATAAATGGATAAAAAACCAAGTGACAAACTGGCCTGAAACCTGCAAAGTCTGTCTCGCTATCAAGACAAGGAGATCGTAATGATCGAAATTCTATTCCTCATTGGCTTTGCGGCTGTGTTATTTATGACGGGTGTGAGCATCATGGGAATGGTGCTGGCTATGTTGGCTGGCTTCGCGGTCATGATGGTCGCGGGCATGATTGGCACCTTGCTTAAACTGKTGCCTTGGTTGTTGGTGATCGCCGCGATTGTCTGGTTGCTCAAGCGTAACCGTCGCCAACGCAAAGGCGAGCCAGAAGTGATTGTTCGTGAACGTCGTTGGGCGCGTTACCGTCGTCGCTAAGCCTTTTTGGTAAAAAAATGTGGCCTGCTGCACGAGAAACCAGCAGGTAAACATGCGAATAGCGCCATCCGGGCATAAAGCTTGCTATCATTCATATCTACCGGCGACAAGGCATGGCTTTGCCGCCTCCGCGTGACGACACTTTTTTATCGACAATGTGGAGAGTTTCATGAAAACGACTTCAATGACGCTTGCCGCCGCAGCGCTAACCGCGTTGATGGCCATGCCTTCTCAGGCTGCGACCCTTGCGGGCGGTAAAGTAGGGGCAGATGCCTGGTTCATGGATGCGGATGTCAACAATGTTGAAGCCGATGATGCGAGCACCTCAGGATCGTATTACGCCGCGATTGAACATCCTTTACCACTGATCCCCAATGCGAAGATCCGCCATACCTCAGTTAGCGTGGATAACCCTGACGTCAGTTTTGATCAAATTGACTTTGTGGCGTATTACGAGCTGCTAGACAACGATCTTATCTCGGTTGACGCGGGCATCAATATGCAGCGTTTCCAATCGGGCAAATTTGGTGGCCAAAGCTTTGATGAGTGGCAACCTAATGTGTATGCCGATGCGCGTCTTGGATTAGTGGGCACACCACTATTCGTATTTGCGACCGTGAGCAAAGGTGAGTTTGATGGCACCAGCACCTTGGATGCCGAAGCCGGTGTTCAGTATCAATTGGGTTTGGTCGCCGCTGATCTTAACGTACGTGGTGGCTATCGAATGATCGAGCATGACTTTGATTACTTTGATAACAATGACGGCAAACTGGATCTGACGGGCTTCTTTGTCGGTGCAGAACTCGACTTTTAATCGATGGTTGCGTTATCCCAACATTGAAACCGCGCTTAGGCGCGGTTTTTTTATACTTTAAATCAAGCGAATAGCGATTGTGGGATGGCTCTCACTTCGACTTTCGGCCAATACCCAGTGCGGAAAAACGTTGGCATGCTGCCTCTGTGACACGGCAAGGAGATAGCAGTGATTGCTCCGCCATCCACTCTGACATGGAATAAGGAATCGCTATGATTTACGCAAAGCCTGGCACCGAAGGCGCCTTAGTGCAGTTTAAACCGCGTTACGAGAACTATATTGGTGGTGAATGGGTGCCACCCGTGAAGGGGCAGTATTTTGCCAACACATCGCCGTGTACCGGTGAAACCGTGGCTGAAGTGCCGCGTTCAAGCGCAGAAGACATCGACCTTGCGCTGGATGCTGCCCATCAAGCAAAAACAGCGTGGGGCCAAACCTCGGTGACCGATCGCGCCAATATCTTGTTAAAAATAGCTGATCGCATTGAAGCGAACCTGGAAATGCTGGCGGTGGCAGAAACGTGGGAGAACGGCAAAGCCGTGCGCGAAACCTTGGCCGCCGATATTCCCCTTTGCGCCGACCATTTCCGCTACTTTGCGGGTTGTATTCGTGCCCAAGAGGGCACCGCGGCAGAGTTGGATGCAGGTACGGTGGCGTACCACATTTATGAGCCATTAGGCGTGGTAGGACAAATCATACCGTGGAACTTTCCGTTGCTGATGGCATCGTGGAAGCTTGCCCCCGCACTGGCGGCAGGGAACTGCGTGGTGCTAAAACCGGCCGAGCAAACCCCGACCACCATTTTGCTATTGATGGAGTTAATTGGCGATCTTCTGCCTGCGGGTGTGGTGAACGTCGTCAATGGTTATGGCGCCGAAGCTGGACAAGCGCTTGCCACATCACCACGGATTGCCAAACTGGCATTCACCGGTTCCACTCCTGTGGGGCATCATATTCTGCGCTGCGCAGCAGAAAATCTCATTCCTTCCACCGTGGAGTTGGGGGGCAAATCGCCCAACATTTATTTTGAAGACGTGATGCAGCAAGAGGATGCCTATATCGATAAGGCGGTAGAAGGCTTGCTGTTGGGCTTTTTCAACCAAGGTGAAGTTTGTACCTGTCCGTCACGCGCACTGATCCAAGAAAGTATCTACGACGATTTTATTGCCCGCGTGATTGAGCGTGCAGGCAAGATCAAACAAGGCAACCCGCTCGACACCGAGACCCAAGTGGGAGCGCAAGCGTCTGATGAACAGTTTGATAAGATCATGAGCTACTTGAAAGTGGGTCAAGAAGAGGGCGCGCAGGTATTAATTGGTGGCAGCCATCAAGACTTGGGCGGCGGCTATTATGTGCAGCCGACGCTATTGAAAGGGCACAACAATATGCGGGTGTTCCAAGAAGAGATCTTTGGGCCTGTGATTGGGGTGACCACCTTTAAGGATGAGGTGGAAGCTTTAGCGATTGCCAACCACACTGAGTACGGGTTGGGCGCGGGGCTTTGGACCCGAGATATGAATCGTGCGTATCGGATGGGGAGAGCGATCCAAGCGGGTCGTGTCTGGACCAATTGCTATCACCTTTATCCGGCGCATGCCGCGTTTGGAGGCTACAAAAAGTCTGGTATCGGACGAGAGACCCACAAAATGATGCTTGGCCACTATCAGCAAACCAAGAACTTGCTGGTCAGTTACGACATCAATCCATTGGGTTTTTTCTGATCGAATCGACCAGTGCGGCAGTAAGCCGCACTGGTTAAGCTCCCAAGGCTGTCTGGCCGGATCTGGCGAGCCTGCTTATCTGATACTAAGCTCAATAAGTGAGCAAGTAGGTAGGCAGAATAATGATGACAGCCGAGCAATTACGTGCCTTATACCACCAAAAGCTGCTGGTTGAGGTGATGGTGGAGCCTTCATTAGACAGTGAAGGTTGGGTCGTGGAATGTCGCCACACGGGCGGCGGTATTATGGCGTTGACCGATGCGGAAGGCATTGAGCAGTGCTTCGCCGATATTGACCAAGCCACGCTAAACGCATTACAAATCGGGTTTGACCAAGTTCGCATCGCGGATTGACCCGTCATACCTCTGTGTTGAAGCGTATCAACACTCGCCTTTGTGCGCCCCTCTTCTTACTAAAAGTTATAAAACATTCGTATCTATTCTTTCTTGTTATTAATTGGTGCGGTTACGCTAGCATTCACGCAATGTAAGCAAGGAATGTCGTCACCATGTTACTTAAGGAACTCTCTGGGCTGACTAGCCCTCTGAACGATCAGCAGATCGGCCAGTTGCAGCAAGCGGTGGCTGAACTGTCACCTCAGCAGCTGGCCTGGATCAGTGGCTACTTTTGGGGACTGAGCCAATCACCCACCGCCACGGCTGCGTCTCCTAATGCTGACGCCCAAGCCAGCCCGAATCATACCTTAACCATTATTTACGCCTCGCAAACCGGTAATGCTAAAGGCGTGGCACAAGCGCTGCATCACGATGCACAAGCGGCAGGGATCCCTGCAAAGCTGGTGGCTGCAGATAACTATAAAGGCAAGCAGCTTAGCAAAGAGAGCCATGTGGTGATCGTGGCATCAACCAATGGCGAGGGCGAGCCGCCTGATAACGCCATTGCCCTGCATGAGTTTTTGCAATCGAAAAAGGCGCCCAAGCTGGACCATCTTCATTATGCCGTGTTGAGTCTGGGCGATTCGAGTTATGAGTACTTCTGTCAAACCGGAAAAGACTTTGACACCTTTTTGCAAAAACTGGGCGCTAGGCCGATGGTGGCGCGCCTTGATTGTGATGTGGATTATGAAGCCACCGCGAGCGCGTGGCGAGAGCAAACCTTAGCGGAAGTGAAGCAGCACTTTCAGGCAAGTGGCGATGCGCAAGTGGTACCGATTCGTCAAACAGCAGCGGCAACCAGCGCATATACCAAACAATCGCCTTATGAGGCTGAATTACTCACCTGCCAGCGAATTACTGGTCGAGGCTCAGATAAAGCCGTTTATCACCTTGAATTCGATTTAGGGGATTCAGGGATCCAGTATCAGCCCGGCGATGCATTCGGTGTGTGGTACCAAAACGACCCAGAGTTGGCGGATGCGATTTTGGCGCGTGTCGGCTTGAACGGTGACGAGAGCATTGAGATTGACGGGCGTGCTGTCTCTATTCGTGAGGCCTTGATTGAGCACTATGAAATTACCGTCTCTAACCCGCAACAAATCGTAGCGCTCGCGGCGTTGACTGAAAATGACGCATTAACCGCGCTCACCGAAGACAAAGCGACGCTTCGTGATTATGCCAATCAAACCCAAGTGATTGATGTGCTGAGCCTTGCTGACGTGCAGCTACATGCCGAGCAACTGCAGTCGGTGTTACGTCGTCTGACGCCACGGCTGTATTCCATCGCGTCAAGCCAAGCGGAAGTGGAAGACGAAGTTCACCTGACTGTCGGCTTGGTGGCCTATGAACAGGCGCAAGGTGCTTTGCGTCAAGGTGGTGCCTCGGGCTTTTTAACCCAACGGGCAGACGCTATTGGCTCGGTCAAAGTATTTGTTGAGCACAACGATAATTTCAAACTTCCCGATAATGACGAAACGCCCATCATCATGATTGGCCCTGGCACGGGCATCGCGCCATTCCGGGCTTTCTTGCAAGAGCGAGAGCAGCGAGAAGCCAGTGGTGATAATTGGCTGTTCTTTGGCGATCGCACCTTCACCGATGATTTCCTCTATCAAGTTGAATGGCAGCAGTACCTGAAATCCGGTCTGCTGACTCGCATGGATGTGGCGTTTAGCCGTGACCAAGCAGAAAAAGTGTATGTGCAGCACCGATTACTCGAGCGCGCCAGTGAGGTATGGCAGTGGTTGTCAAACGGCGCGTATGTGTATGTCTGTGGGGATGCGAATCGCATGGCAAAAGATGTGCATGATGCCCTGATTCACATTGCCCAGCACCAAGGTCAGTTGAGCCGAGAAGACGCTGAGACCTTTATTAATGAATTGCGCAAAGATAAGCGCTATCAAAGGGATGTGTACTAATGAGTGAGCAAAAATTTGCGGGCGACACACTGGGGCCCCTCGCCGATAACGAGCGATTAAAAGATGACAGTAACTTCTTACGTGGCACCATCAGTGAGGATCTTACCAACCCGATCACTGGCGGCTTTACGGATGACAACTTTCAGTTGATCCGTTTCCACGGTATGTACCAGCAAGACGATCGCGATATTCGTGCTGAGCGACAAAAACAAAAGCTTGAGCCGTTACACAATGTGATGTTGCGAGCCCGGATGCCGGGGGGAATCATCTCCCCCGAGCAGTGGCTGGCTATCGACCGATTTGCTAAAGAAAATACCCTGTACGGCAGTATCCGTTTGACCACCCGTCAAACGTTTCAGTTTCATGGTGTATTGAAACCCAATATCAAGATGATGCATCAAACCTTGAACAAATATGGGATTGATGCGATTGCCACCGCGGGGGATGTAAACCGTAACGTCCTGTGTACCTCGAACCCTGTTGAGTCTGAACTTCATCAGCAAGCGTACGATTGGGCCAAGCGGATCAGTGAACATTTACTGCCTAAAACACGCGCTTACGCGGAGATTTGGCTGGATGGCGAAAAAGTGGAAGGTAAGCAAGATGATGAGCCGATTTTAGGTAAGCGTTATCTACCACGTAAGTTCAAAACCACGGTGGTGATCCCCCCGCAAAATGATGTGGATGTGCACGCCAATGACCTGAACTTTGTTGCCATTGCTGAGAAGGGTCAACTGGTTGGGTTTAATGTTCTGGTCGGTGGCGGGCTTGCCATGACCCATGGTGACACCAGCACCTATCCACGCCGCGCGGATGATTTCGGTTTTATACCCCTTGAGCATACGTTGAAGATTGCAGAGGCTGTGGTGACGACCCAACGAGACTGGGGGAACCGTTCGAACCGTAAGAATGCCAAAACCAAGTATACCCTTGACCGTGTCGGTGTGGAGACGTTTAAAGCGGAAGTGGAAAAGCGTGCTGGCGTCAGCTTTGCACCAAGCCGGCCTTATACCTTTACCGGGCGTGGCGATCGTCTAGGCTGGACCAAAGGCATTGATGGTAAATACCATTTGGCGCTGTTTATTGAAAATGGCCGTTTACGTGATACACCAGAAAAGCCGCTGAAAACCGGGATGGCTGAGATTGCTAAGGTGCACCAAGGCGACTTTCGGATGACAGCCAACCAGAATTTGATTATTGCTGGGATCCCTGAAGCGCAAAAAGACCAAATAGAAGCGCTTGCTCGCCGCTACCGTCTGATTGATGATGCGCACAGTGTGCAGCGTACCAATTCGATGGCCTGTGTTTCTTTCCCAACCTGTCCGTTGGCGATGGCCGAAGCGGAGCGCTTTTTGCCGGATTTTGTTACGCAAGTAGAGAAAATTCAGCAAAAGCATCAAGTGCAAGATGATCCGATTGTTCTGCGTGTCACCGGGTGCCCGAACGGTTGTGGTCGCGCCATGTTGTCGGAAGTAGGGTTAGTTGGCAAAGCGCCCGGCCGCTATAACCTGCACTTGGGAGGCAACTGGGAAGGCACACGTATCCCCAAAATGTACAAAGAAAATATCACCGACCAAGAAATCTTGGCCGAGTTAGATACCTTGATTGGCCGCTGGGCACGCGAACGTCAAGAAGGCGAGCATTTTGGTGATTTCTTGATTCGTACCGACGTGATTGCACCTGTACATGTATCGAAGAGGGACTTCTATGCCTGATACGGTTTATTCTGCGCTGACCCGCGCCGATCTGGTGGCGATGAATAAAAGTCAGCAGACGCTTGCGCTGGCTGAAATTAACGCTGAGCTCGAGCAGTACACCGCGCAGCAGCGCATTCGCTGGGCGTTGGAACATCTGGACGGACAGTTTGTGCTGTCCTCCAGCTTCGGGATACAAGCGGCATTGATGCTGCATATGGTCAGTCAGGTGAAGCCGGACATTCCGGTGATCCTGACCGACACCGGCTACTTATTCCAAGAAACCTACCAATTTATTGATCACCTGCAGGCACGTTTAAAGCTCAATCTCAACGTCTACCGTTCTGAATTGAGCCCAGCATGGCAAGAAGCCCGCTATGGCAAATTGTGGGAGCAGGGGGTTGAGGGGATCACTCGTTATAACCAGATCAATAAAGTGGCGCCGATGAAGCGAGCATTGACCGAGCTTAATGCCGGTACATGGTTCTCAGGGTTGCGTCACGGACAATCGCAATCGCGTGCGCATTTACCCATTTTAAGCGTGCAGCATGGTGTATTTAAGTTTTTGCCTGTGGTGGATTGGAGCAATAAACAGGTGCACGCTTATTTGACCGAGCATGACTTGCCTTACCACCCTTTGTGGGAGCAAGGTTATGTCTCCGTGGGCGATGTGCATACCACTCAGCGGTTAGAGCCCGGCATGAGCGAGGAGCAAACCCGCTTTTTCGGTCTGAAACGAGAATGTGGTCTGCACGAAGATGATGTGAACGATGGGGCAGGTATTTAGCCGTATTGCTCTGTGTGACGGACAGGCGTCACTTATATGCGTCACTTACATGCGTCACGAATTAAAGTGGCGCTTTTTTTTGTTCAAACGACGGTGTTTGTCTATCTTTTTATTGAGTTATCCATCAACCGTGATGCTTTCTGTGATATAAATTGCGCGCGCAATCAGGAAGCGAAGGAAGGATTATGTCCCTCCACACACGTCACGGACGCCGAACCCACGTGACAAACAGTGAAGCTTATGAACAAAAAACTCTCTTTAGTCGCCCTTGCCGTAGCGGGTGTCGTTGCGGCTGGCGCACCAGCCTTTCTTGATTATTCCTCGTCAACCACACCGACCACAGACACCAGCAGCTCGCGTTATATGGGCCATGGCAATGGTTGGCTGGAAGTGAACACCGCCACTTTTAATGACAATATTCAACGTGTTCAGCAACAGCTTTCTGATGGCACCAAAATGTGTGTGGTGATGAAGGCAGATGCGTATGGCAATGGAATTGCGGGTCTCCTGCCTGTGGTTATCGCTAATGGCATTGATTGCGTGGGTATTGCCAGTAACGAGGAAGCGCGCACGCTACGTGAAGGCGGCTTCACCGGTGAGATCATGCGAGTACGGACTGCCACACTACAAGAAATGGAAAGTGGTTTGGCGTTAAACATGCAAGAGCTTGTAGGCTCGGCCGAGCAAGCAGAACAAATGCGTGAACTTGCCGACAAGCACGACATTGTCATCCCTGTACATATGGCTTTTAACGCCGGAGGCATGGGTCGAAACGGCATCGAGATGGAATCGGAGTATGGCAAGCAACTTGCGATGGAGATTGCGACTGATCCGAGATTCAACGTGGTTGGTATAATGACGCACTTCCCAAATTACAGTGCCAAGTACGTGCGCAGTAAGCTGGGGCAGTTTAAGTCGAACAGCGATTGGTTGATTGAACAGGCCAACTTAAACCGTGAAGAGGTGCTAATTCATGCCGCCAACTCTTTCGTGACCTTGAACGTGCCAGAAGGCCATTTTGATATGGTCCGTCCCGGCGGCGTGCTTTACGGCGATCAACCAACCAATCGCGAGTTCCCGCCGATCATGAGCTTCAAGACCAAGGTCGCGTCTTTGCACCACTTACCAGCGGGTAGTACCGTGGGGTATGACAGCACCTACACGGTCGAGCGTGATTCTATTCTTGCCAATTTGCCGGTCGGCTACTCAGATGGGTTCCCGCGTAAAATGGGGAACAATGCCGATGTGTTGATCAAAGGCCATCGCGTGCCTGTGGTTGGTGTTTCATCGATGAACACCATTATGGTGGATGTCACTGATATTGCTGATCAAGTGACACCGAATGATGAAGTGGTGCTATTCGGCCAGCAAGGCGATGAAACCATTGGGGCGGTGGAGTACGAAAGCAACGCGGATGTGATCTTCCCAGAAATCTACAGCTGGTGGGGCGCAGTCAACCCACGTGAGTACGTGCAATAATCTCAACCCAAGCCCGGCCCGAGCCGGGCTTTTTTATCCCTGAATCCATGTTGCGAACCTGCACCGCGTTGTCGCAATCGTGGGGACGGATAGGTTGGCGTTTTTAGCTATTGTGTGCTTAGTTTTTAAGGCGAGGTGTTGCTTTTTGCTAACATCCAATCATCACTGATTGACCGTGAAGGGTCTCAAGGACGCACCATGCGCCAAATCGTCATTATCATCGCCAGTCTGCTTTTGATTAGCTCTGTGTCTGCAGAGAAGCTAAACGCACGTATCGAGGCGGGGAAACCTGTGCGGTTAGGGTTTGCGAATGAAAAGCCTTGGGCTTACTTGGACAGTGATGGTAAACCTACTGGGCTGATTAATGACTATACCATCGATATATTGAATCGCATGGGGATCAACCATATCGAGCCTGTTTTCACTGAATGGGGCGGATTAATTCCCGGTTTGCGCGCGAAGCGATTCGATATCATCACCGGCGGGATGTATATCCTTAGCAGTCGTTGTCAGAAAATTGCATTTTCTGAGCCTATAGGGCGCTTTCGCGACGCCTTTATTGTGCCGAAAGGTAACCCCAAAGATATTCATGATTATCCAGACGTTGTGCGTGAAAGTGCACGTTTGGTGACGGGGGTGGGATATAACATGACCACCTCGGCGCGTGATGCGGGACTCAGCGAGTCTTTGATTATTCAAGTCCCCGGGCCGACTGAAATTCTTTCCGCCGTGAAAGAGGGGCGTGCTGAGGCTGGGGCGGTACCGTATTTCACGGCGTTATACCTTGCTAAACAGGCACCCGATAGTCTCTCTGTGAGTGATCCGGCGAGAGCGACGAGCCAAACAGGGCACTATATCGGTATTGGTTTTCGTAAAGAAGATAATGCGTTTTTGGAGCAATTTGATGAGGCGCAAGCCAAGTATATGGGGAGCCCACAGATGTTAGAGCGGGTAAAAAAATATGGTTACCGTGAAGCGCAATATCTAGATGGGATCGCTACATCGCAACTTTGCCAACGCCAATAAAAAAGCGATGCCAGAGGCATCGCTTTGCAATAGAAACCGCCTTATCCTTACAAGATATCGAGCAGCTCGACTTCAAATACCAGTGCCGCAAATGGTGGGATAGCGGCGCCAGCACCACGCTCACCGTAGGCAAGGTCTTGTGGGATGTAGAGTTTCCACTTTGAGCCCACAGGCATCATTTGTAGAGCTTCAACCCAACCTTTGATCACGCCAGTCACAGGGAACTCAACAGGTTCGCCACGCGTTACTGAGCTATCAAATACAGTGCCATCGATCAATTGACCGTGATAGTGAACACGCACTTGTTTATCGCTGGTTGGGATCTCACCGTCACCTTTTACTAGCACTTCGTACTGGAGGCCAGATTCGGTCACGGTCACTTCATCACGCTTTGCGTTATCCGCTAAGAAGGCATCGCCTTCAGCCGCTTGTGCTTTTGCAGCTTCTTGACGCACTTCTTCTGCTTTTGTGTGAAGCTCGCGCAGGGCGTTATTGATGTCGTCAATTTCGATTTCTGGCATTTCGCCAGCCAGTGCCGTGCTGATGCCTTTAGCAATCGCATCGACTTGTAGGCCTTCAAGGCCACTGCCTGCCAGTTGTTGACCCATTTGTAGGCCGATGCCATAGCTTGCTTTTTGCTCGACGGTTTCTAGTTGTACGTCAGACATAACGTCTCTCTTTTTTGCGTGAATAAAGTGTGAAAGGATAACAGGTGATGGTTTCGTGGGTAAACTTTTGTACGCAAAAGGCGTCCAATATGAGGGTAAAACATCAAAATATGCGCGGAGTGGCAATGAAGTTAACAGCAATGCGTACACAATTTAAAGATTGGTGCGTGAGATGGGGACGAATGCTCGCTTCTTCATCCAGTAGAAAAGGGCAGTGGCAAGACATGGCATGGGTACGCACAGTACGCCACGCTTGGCTTCGCCTACCTCGTTTGCACCAACGATTATTAATGGTGTTGTTCCCTTTGGTGTTAGTCCTAAGCCTATTGCCTGCACCGTCCTCGACTGAAACGACCGCGCAGCCTCAGGAGCGGCGTTCTGTGGCGATTGATACTCAGGCACAACCCAAACGCAGTGCTACGTCGACAGACAGCTCGCAGCCGGAGGCATCACAACCTTCCACGCCGGAAAATGACTGGGTCAGTCACCAAATTGAGCAAGGAGATACGCTTGCTAAGGTGTTTCGCGATAATGACTTGGCGCTGACCGATCTTTACGCGATTGCCAATATCGAAGGCGAAGGAAAGCCCATTAGCCGTATCCAGCCGGGTCAATGGGTTCGGTTTAAGCGCACCGACAGTGGCGCGCTCGACATTCTTCAAGTGGAAACGCAGGCAGGTCAGTCCGTATTGTATTTCCGTTTATCGGATGGAGGCTTTGCGCGCCAACGCTAGTCCTTTTTTTCAGGCACGGGGTCTCCGTGCCTTCACTTTCCCGTCTGTTTGTTTTTTAAACTTCCGTGCCGATAAATTCGCCGTTGGTGTTTTTTTTCATCTGCTTTTTAATAAATCAGTCAATATGGCTGGGTTTATGCTGTGATTTGGAGGTTTTTAGCGATTATTCGCTAAATTACGCGACCGTGCCTGCGAATTTGACCAGCGTGCATTACATGCTTTTTCAGAAAATAATGAGCTTTATGTCACATTTTGGTGAATTTTTGTGCTAGTATTTGCGCCGGCTGTGTAGGGGATACACGCAAGCCGCCTCAACATGGATGTCCAGGCATTGACACGCTAACCATAAATCTGTTGAGGACTCGCTTTTCCATGTTGAAGAATTTATCTATTGGTAAGAAGTTTGCTGCTGCATTCTCTCTAATTGCCATTGCCGTCGCTGCCTTTGGCTTTTACATGTTTACTGAAGTTAAAGGCATGCGCGATAGCATGTTGAACTTTACTGATGATACCCTACCTGCGGTATTGGAGCTTGAGCGTATTAACCAAGTTGCGGTTGATTTACGTAAAGACCAGTATGCCACTATCACTTTTGCTGATCCTGCTATGCGCCTAGAGACCCTTCAGGGTGTAGAGGAAATCAAAGCAGGCCTTACCAAGTCTTTGGATGCGTACGAACAAACCCTGTGGTACGACAACGAGAAAGCGATTTTTACCCGTATTCAAAAGCACTGGCGTGACTACAACAACCAATTACGCGAGTTTCCTCAGCTAGTACGTAGCAACGAGATCGAGAAAGCTCAGCGCGTGCTTTACAGCTCGTTTGAAACCTATCAGAAGCTCGACCAAAGCTTGACTGAAATGTCAAAGTTAACTCAAGGCTTTATTACCTCAAACCGTACCTCGATTCTTGAGCAAGTCTCGATGATCAGCACGGCCATTTTGGTGGTGTTAATCGCAGTGATTGCCTTTATGGTTGCGATTGCGATGGTCTTTACCCGCTCTATTAGCAACCCTCTGCGTTTGGTGATGGAACAATCCTCTGCGATTGCCAAGGGCGACCTGACTTACCAGTTAGATCGTAGCCAAATCGGTAACGATGAAATGGGGCAGTTGGCAGATTCGAGCATCGCCATGCAAGATAGCCTGCGCACGCTGATTGAAGAAGTGATTGCCGCGGTGACCCAGCTAAGCAGTGCGGTCGAAGAAGTCAGCGCGGTATCTAGCCAAACTTCAAGCGGCATGCAAAGTCAGCAACATGAGATTTCGCAAGTTGCCACTGCGATGGCGCAAATGAAAGCCACTGTCGCGGATGTTGCGCAGAATACCGAAAGCTCGTCGACCGCGGCTAACGAAGCCAGTGAACAGGCACGCCTCGGTGGGCGTGATGTCGATAGCATGGTGGGGTCTATCACCAAAGTGGCAGAAGACATGCGTAAAACGGGTGACACAGTCAACGAGTTGGACCAGCAGTCGAAGCAAATCAACGTTGTGGTGGATGTTATTCGTGATATCGCCGAGCAAACTAACTTATTGGCACTGAATGCGGCGATCGAAGCGGCGCGTGCCGGTGAGTCTGGCCGCGGCTTTGCGGTGGTAGCCGATGAAGTCCGCACACTGGCCGGCCGTACCCAAGACTCGACGGGTGAAATTACTGAAATTATCGAGAAGCTCCAGCAATTCGCGACCCAAGCGCGCGATGCCACCACTCAAAGCCGTGAGAGTATTGAGCAGTGTGTGGAGCAAGGTAGCCAAGCGCAGCAATTGATCCGTGGCATCGAAACATCGGTTGAGAACATTGCCGATATGGGCATGCAGATTGCGAGTGCTTGTGGTGAGCAAGACTCGGTTGCCGATGAGCTAAGCCGCAACATTGAGCGCATCAACCCGATGAGCTAAGCCGCAACATTGAGCGCATCAACGATTCGTCACAAGAAGTGGCGGGTGGTGCGGATCAAACCGCGCAAGCGTGCAGCGAGCTCAGTCAGTTGGCGCACTCACTGCAAACGACCATGCAGCGCTTCCGTCTAACTAAATAGGTCGTATCCCAATGAATGAAAAAAAATCCCGCTGACTCGGCGGGATTTTTTGTTTCCGATACAATTTTTGCTTTTTGAATAAAGCCTGTAATACTGGTTACCGCGCTTGATTATTGCGGCAGGAAAGAGGCAAGCTTTTGTTAAACATCGACGTGGTCACTAAACAAGTCATCTGTGTATGACATTATATTTTTTTTGCAAAATGTAGGTTCCCTTTCCAATATCTCTCCATTGACTGCCTGTTTTTTGTGCTAGCCTCTTAGTGTATGAGGTTGTGTAGCGGATGCACGCAACCCCGCCTTAACATGGATGTCTAGGCACTCATACAGTAACCAGAAATATATTTGAGGGTAGTCTTTTCCATGTTGAAAAATTTATCTATTGGTAAAAAGTTTACGGCGGCTTTTTCCCTGATTAGTATCGCTGTCGCGATCTTTGGGTTTTACATTTTCACCCAGGTTAGCGGCATACGTGACACTATGCTGAACTTTACTGACGACACACTCCCAGCGGTATTAGAGCTCGAGCATATACACCAAGTTATGGTTGATCTACGAAAAGATCAAWTTGCTGCGATCACTTTCGTTAGTCCTGCTAGGCGGTTAGAGGTGCTGGATGGCATGGAAGAAACAAAAGCGAGTATTACCAAAGCGTTAGATGCATATGAACAAAAGCTATGGTACGACAACGAGAAAGCGGCTTTAGCTGACGTTCAAAAGAATTGGCGTGAGTATAATGAGCGATTTCGGGATTTCCCACAACTGGTTCGCGATAGAAAAATTGATGAGGCTGAGCCAATCCTCATCGGATCGTTTAATGTTTATCAAAATCTTGAACATAGTTTAAACAAGTTGTCATCGTTGACTCAAGGCTTTATTGGTCAAAACCGCACCTCGATGCTCAATCAAGTGTCGACAGTGAGTATGACCATTATCGGCGTACTGTTCGCGGTAATCGTCTTTATGACTGTGGTGGCGGTAGTGTTCACCCGCGCAATTATTAATCCGCTACGCTTGGTAATGGAGCAATCGTCTGCGATTGCCGAAGGCGACCTGACCTACCAGTTAAATCGTAGTCAAATTGGTAACGATGAAATGGGCCAGCTGGCAGATTCGAGCATCGCCATGCAAGATAGTCTGCGCACGCTGATTGAGGAAGTGATTGCCGCGGTGACTCAGTTAAGCAGTGCGGTCGAAGAAGTCAGCACGGTGTCTGGCCAAACCTCAAGCGGCATGCAAAGTCAGCAACACGAGATTTCACAAGTCGCCACCGCAATGGCGCAGATGAAAGCCACCGTGGCGGATGTGGCGCAGAACACCGAGAGCTCATCCACCGCGGCTAACGAAGCACGCGAGCAGTCCCGTATGGGGGCCCAAGATATCGATGGTATGGTGGCAGCGATTCGTAAAGTGGCAGAAGACATGCGTCAAACCGGCGATACCGTGAGTGAGCTCGATCAGCAGTCGAAACAAATCAACATGGTGGTGGATGTGATTCGTGATATTGCCGAGCAAACCAACTTACTGGCGTTGAACGCGGCGATTGAAGCGGCGCGTGCCGGTGAGTCTGGCCGTGGCTTTGCGGTGGTGGCCGATGAAGTGCGTACCTTAGCGGGCCGCACCCAACACTCAACCGGTGAAATCGCTACTATTATTGAAAAACTGCAGCAACACGCCACGCAAGCGCGCGATGCCACCACTCAAAGCCGTGAGAGTATTGAGCAGTGTGTGGAGCAAGGTAGCCAAGCGCAGCAATTGATCCGTGGCATCGAAACATCGGTTGAGAACATTGCCGATATGGGCA
>NZ_MUFO01000022.1:0-53682 GCF_001995345.1 Salinivibrio sp. IB872
CACCGTGGTGGGACCGGATGGCGAAGAAATCTTCTGTGATGAACACGGGCGGGTGAAAGTCCACTTTCCATGGGACCGTTATTCCAACGGCGATGACAAAAGCAGCTGCTGGATACGGGTGGCCCAAGGCTGGGCAGGCAGCCAATACGGCATGATGGCCATTCCCCGCATTGGCCATGAAGTGATTGTGTCCTTCTTACACGGTGACCCGGACCAACCGATTATCACCGGCCGCACGTATCACGCGACCAATGTGCCGCCTTATACCTTGCCCGCTAACAAAACCAAGACGGTTTGGCGGAGCGAGAGTCACCAAGGCGAGGGTTACAACGAGCTCACGTTCGAAGACCAATCGGGCAGTGAGCAAGTGTATTTACACGCGCAAAAAGACTGGCACACCGAGGTAGAAAACGACCGCGTGACCGAGATAGGTCATGACAACCACCATCAGGTCCACAACGACCAATTTCATCGTGTGATGGGCAATGCGCATCATACCGTGGAGGGAGAGAGTCGCCAGTACACCCAACAAGATCAAACTCTGATTGTTGACGGCTCGCTGCATGTCAAAGCTGGCCAAGTGTGGGTGAATGACGCCAGTAACGAAATTCACATCAAAGCCGGTCAAAAAGCAGTGATTGAGGCGGGAAGTAGCATCACGGTCAAAGCCGGCGGCAGTTTTGTCAGCATTGATGGCGGCGGTGTTCATCTTGTGGGCCCTGCGATTAACCTCAACTCAGGCGGCAGCCCCGGTGCCGGCAGTGGCTATGCCGGTAAAATCGCCGCCCTACCGTTTGGGGTGGAGTCGCCAGAGAGTCCTGATCCTTTACCCCTGCAGCTTTCGCCTGCGACCTTAAAAGTGGCATCGGTGGCAAACCTTCCTGTGCTGAAATTGTGTCAACGACAATTCGATGGTTCATGCCCTCGCGAAGATTGTCCGTGTTTGCAGGAAGAGGGATAAGTGTATGACAACGCATTATTGGCTTCTCGTTGATGCAGTCAGGATCTGTGATGCCGCGCAACTGATTCAAGAACACTTTAGTGTCGTGCAAATACTGCCCTTATATGCAGGCACTCCCTTTGATTATCTGCTTGAGCAAAGCCCTTATTTGGTGAATATGGGACCGGATATCGCTAACGTCGAGACATGGCGCACACTGCCTTATTTTGATACCAGCTCGGTAATATTTGCAGTGGATGACAACATCTGTGCAGATGACTTTATTGCGCACTTACAAGAGATGTTGAAGATAGACGTTGCTGGCCAAGTTCTATGTTTGCGCTTTCAAAGCCAACGATTTTGGGATGCCGTTTTAGCACTAGCCAATACAGACGATATCGCGCAATGCTTGGGACCAAGCAAAGGGGTGTGTTGGTTTAACTCAGACGATGTGCCTGTGTGCCTATACAAGCCAAATCCATTTACGCCCGTGGAGGGCGAACAACAAGATTCCGTTTTTAAGCAGTGGGTGTGACATGAAAGAATACAAAATAACGAAAGGTGACTGCTTAAGTCTGATTGCTGAAAAGTTTGATGTTTCTACCGAGGACCTTCTCAAGCTGAACAGCACGCAAATCAAAGATCCCGATTTTATCTATGCTGGAGATACGCTAAAGATAGAGCTACCGGAACCTGCCAATACGGATACGTCTCGTACACCACTCACACCGCCACCCACGCAGCCGGCAACGGAAGAAGAGTGCCAGATCGCCGATTTTGTCGATGTTTTATACGTCCCCGCTCATCCTGAAACGGGTGAGAGATGCTGGTATGCCATCACACAAGAAGCCAAGGACCTTATCGAAGAAGAAAGCGGTCTGATGCGAGATGCGGTTGTTGAAGGTGACAACGAGGCAACACTGGCAAACATCAACAAGCTCGGTATCTTGTCCAAGTTTGCTACACGTCCTCATGAAGCGTTTATGGCTGAGGACGAACGGGAAGACTATAAGAGACTGCTTTATTTACGTTTAGTGGTTGAGCGTGATGTTTACAAACGTACTGATGATCCTAAGATGTTTTTAGTGGATGCGGCTAAAGATTTAGGGCTCAACCCGGACATACTAACTATGCGTGCTGACCGGCATAGCCACAGTTATTACGGCAGTGAATATCATGCAGCCGCGTCGATGGCGAGCAATCACCACACCACACTCTCTAACGCTATTATGGCGCGCCTAAAGGCTGCTGTACTAAATGCGATTGATGAGCGTACAAAAGAGCTCGAGGGCGCGGCAGAGAAGCGGGCGGGTAACGTAAACACTGATGATGGCACGCGATTTGTCTATCGACACGATCTTAAGTATTTCACGTCGAGACGAGAAGAAACAATAGAGCGTTATATTAATGACTACCAATATTCGTTGACACGGCAAGATCTCTACCAATCCCCACCTAGTCGAGCGAGCTATGTCTTACAGAGCGTCAGCGAAGATCCGAGTAAAGACAACCGTATTAACGCTGGTTTATCGTGGACGATTAAACAACTGAATAATCATGGCTTTGCCTGTAAAGAACAATGCTTAACCCAGCAACAGCTTGTGGGTGAAGACGGCGATATTTCAGCAGGGCCGCAAGTATTGTGTCGTCTGGGAGAGTCATGGCGGACGTCGCCTGAGCCGATATCAATCGATCAAATCGATACCATTAATAAACTCTATGAAGAGATCACTGGCTCTGCTGTCCTCAACAATAGCCTTGATGAAGAAAGCCTCGCTAACGATATCACCAAAGCGGCATGGGCGTATTATCCCGCTAAAGCCGTTATCCACCTTATGGATATTACCCTAGAGTCGCACAAAAACGCACTTAACCAAATTCTAGGACAAAGCGCAGGCACGCCACTTGATGAGTTATTTAACAAGCTTCTCACCATCAAATCTGTGGCTAAAGCACGAATTGCGCTATTAAGAAAGCTAGCACTGGCGAACGTTAACCAAGGGCCGAATGCATTGCCTTTCGTTTTTGCTGACGAGAAGAGCGAGGCGCTGCCTCCCACTTTGACGATGGTGTGGGACGATGATAAATATCGCCCCAAAAACAAGAGTACTAGCGCGTTTGCTAACGATGCTGGTTACAACGATATACAGCCAGTAGAATGTAGCCTTCTCTCCACAGGTAAGGTTTTTTATCTGCGTGGTCCTGAGTGGTATATGCCTAAGGATGAACAAGATGACTTCTACGCCAAGGCATGTAGGCATGTGGAGCCCATCACTCGTCGCATCACCTTTATCTCTCAACAAACCGAAAGCTCGAATATTATCGAGGCGAATAGCTTGGATGACGTGCTCGACGGCATAAAAAATAAAAAATTTACGATTAACCTTCTCCCCCTAAAAGCCGAATCTAAATTTGATACTGTCTTTTGGCAAGACAGTTACCATATACAGGGTGGCCAAGTGGAGGGGATAAACGAACCCGCCTATTCTGCCGACGCCGGCGCACAATTTTTACGTTTTACATCTGCGGCCCAAGGCGATGTTGCTCTAAATCAGCCCTTAGCAAGCTACAAAGGGCAGCTTGAAAACCCTCAAAAAATGGGGGCGTCAGGCAATATCTCTGCATCATTAGGCGTGTTGCAAGGCCAAGTGAGTGTTTGTCTTTGGTTGCCCCAAAACGATAACAACAAAGCACTCGACGAAAAATCGACAGCTTCCGAAGTGACAGGGCATCCTGTGATGTTAGATTATGTCGATGAGAGTGGACGCACATTCCACTATGATGCTGGGAAACTAATGGCTCGCATCAGTGGTGCGCTATATGGGCTTGTCGGGGTGACATGCCAACTGGGGACCAGCATTACCGTAGGGCCAGCGGATTATGGAAAAGGCTTTGGCATTCGTGGCAGTGTTATCAAGCATGACGATCCTAATATCTACCGAAACGCCACCGAAAATCTGACCGAAAAAACGGAGAAAAAGCTCCAAAGTAGCCTAGTGGCGACTCAGGCCGAGGCAACAGTTGACGCCTTTATGGGCGTAGAAGTTGGCGGATCGCTCGGCTCGGACATCTATTGGATCCCTCCTAAGCAGAAAAAAGCCAAGCCGTTAGGTAAAATTAACGGGCAACTGTCTGCGGCTTATGGGCTTGGCGCGCACCGAGACTTCAGCATCGTTTTTCAAGGTGGTGTGCTGATACTAAAAGCGTCTGGCGGTGTTGTAATGGGACCAGGCTGCCGAGGCACCTTTGCTATCGAGGTTCATTCTGCCAATGCCGATGATTTTATCGACTGTTTGCTGGGGGTACTTAAGCGTAGTAACTTCCGCCGCCTTTCTGTGTTTGGTGAGGTGGATGAAAACGGCGTGAATGACACCTTTAATATACTAAATGATCTGGCAACCCTCGCAGTGGGTTTAGGGTTATCGTTTTCCAAGGTATTATTGTTGCCTCCCAACTTAATTGAGGCATACAAGAAGGATGTTACAAGTAAAGAATATGCGCCGTTCTTGGCGAAACAGCTGACGGATGACCGTAGTGTTCAATCATCAAAGAAATGGATTTTGAATATTCCGACTTCGTCACTATCTAATCTTTTGAATGCGTTATTAAAACAGCAAACAACAGCTACTTCAGAAGGAAGCGCCAAGTCTACAAATCAACGCCAAGCACAGGCAATTTTAAACATCATGAGCTGGCTAAGTAACGATCAAACTAACCAAAATGAACATGGTCCTTTTGCCAGTCAGCGGCAGTGGAAAGAAGCCTTGATTGAGATGGCTGACCTACACGCAGGAGCCGATAAACCTCAACAGTGGGAAGCATTCAGAAAGAGCTGGTATAAAATAGCAATATTCGTAGTCAGAGCAACAGCTGGCGGACGAAGTGTAAGCATGATGCGTAATAGCTTTGATGAATCCTCCAAAGCTTTGTGTAATACGATGGTGCTAACCAATTACACCAAAACAGACAATACAAGACGACTAGGTCCAGTTGCTAATATAGAATATCGTGCCTATGCGCGTTCGGTGGTGGCCAATGCTAGCATTAGGCGAGCTGAAGAAATAAAAATTAAAAACGATGAAGGCAATAACTACATTAAGTTAGTACCCGAAGAAAACGAAAAGATCATTGATTGGAGTCTTAAAGATGTCGGTTTATAAAAATCTTATAAAAATCTCTTTTTTGCTATTTATAGTAATAGCTATTAGTGCTTGTAAGGAAAAAGAAAAGGCGATCAACCCTGAAGATGACATCCCTTTATTCAAAGAGTTCATTGAGGAAAACATTAATAAAGTTGCCGATGATCCTTATATATCGAGTACAGTAAAGCCTGATGATGAGATGTATGAAGTGATGTTAAAGCTACAACGGGGTATACCTTGGAGTGATAGCCGAGAAGAAGAATTCAATCGCCTTATCGAAAAAGGTAATACTCAGGCCACAATTTTACATGCTAGGATGGCGATTATAAACATTTTGGAACGCAGCTTGGCAATCTCACGACTGGCTAAGGCAATGAGCGAAGGTAATCCTTATGCAGCGTATTGGCTATCAAACAAAAGTAGCATATGCCTTTCATACATAGGCTCAAAAAATTTGGGGAATAAAGTTGCTAAAGATCTTGGCTTAGACACCTCTTACGAAAATAAATATTGCACCGAGGAAATCTATCAAAAAGCGGTCGAGGGCTTTAAAAAACTTGCAGCGGAAGGCGATCTGCGCGCTCAGTACTTTTTATTAAAAGATAAAGGCCTCGATACATCAGTAGAAAAACGTGAAGAATACATTAGGGAAGTAATTAGATTTGCAGAATTTCACTATTATAGGCCTCTAATAGATTACTACTTTAATATAACTAAAGTAGAAGATGGAAAGACAGTTTTTTACTCGCCTAGATCAGAGGTTCAGGTGAAAAAATTGCTAAAAATAGCAGCTAATAATAACTACATTCCGGCTTTTGTTTTTTTGATTGATAAAAACACTCCGAAAGATGATTTTCTTTATAATAGATTAAAAATGCTTGGGGCATGGCATTATTTTTGGTCTAGACCTTATTATAAGGAAAAATCTTTGAGTCCAAAGGAACAATATTGTGATGCCAAACTATACAAGTCTATTTTCGGTGATCGATTTTTTGGTGGGAGTTATGAAGGAAAAATAGATATGAGTAATCTAAACTGTAATATTAGTGAACAATTGAATAGCATCGAATCAATGATTTACATTGACTACTTTACTAAAAGTGATGACTGGAGTAGAGGCTACTAATATATTTATACTTTACTACTTCTATTACATTTAGACATAAGCTTCATACTGCTTTTATATCTCGTCCAGTGAGTGATAAAACACTCGCTGGGCGGTAGCATTCCTTTGCTTTAAAACGTTATGGTATCTGTCAGCCTAGATACGACTACCCGCTGGACACAGCCCTATGATGCGTCATAAAACGATTATCCAAGTTATACTTTTAAGCTTATCGATAAATGTCCTTACCGGTTGCAAAGAAAAGGCGATCAACCCTGAAGATGATATTCCTTTATTTAAAGACTTCATTGAGGAGAATATTGATAAAGTTGCCGATGATCCTTACATATCAAGCACGCTCAGGCCTGATGATGAAATGTATGAAGTGATGTTAAAGTTGCAACGGGGTTAGGGCGAGATTACGTATGCTCAAATTTCAGTCAACCCTTTGATTCCGGCCAGTATAACTTGCTCTAAATAAGCAACATTCATCGATGCCATCTTCTGCTTGCGTCTAATACTTGCCTTTTTGCTGGTCTCTAACCGAAGCATATTAAGAGCCATGTGACGCACGCCAGCGAGAATCTCCGCCGCATGACCACGATAAATTTGGCACGCATCCTCATTCATGGTCACATCGAGAACCCAGTGGAGTCGGTTTTCTATCTCCCAATGACCGCGAACTGCCTCGGCAAATCGTTCCGGTGTCAGTGTCGCTGAACTAATGTAGTAGCGATATTCCAGTGATTCTTCCCCCTTTGAGTCTATGCGATAGCTGATAGCAACACCGACCGTTTGAAGCGCTTGCCAATCCGGGAAATCTATTGCCAGTTTCTTCGCTGGCATGACGTAATATTCGCGTGCTTCGATGCGTCCATGCCCGTGCTCAATGTCGCATTCTGGGCTTATTTTAACTAACGGTGCCAGGGCTTTTTGAACCGCTTTCTCCAAGCTTTTTTGATTGCCTTTGACTGCGAGTAAATAGTCACCACCTTGCTCAACAACTTGCTTGGCGATACCTGTTTGGCAACCCATAGCATCGATGGAAACCAAGCATCCCTTGATGTCCAACAGGTTGATGAGTTCGGGTATCGCTGTGATTTCATTCGACTTGTCTTGAGTCTTAACCTGGCCCATTACCACACCATTCGCTGTCGCAAAGGCACTGACCATGTGGAGCGTGGATTGCCTATCTTCTCGGTTATAGGAGCTACGGAGCACCTTCCCGTCGATAGCAATCAGAGCGCCGTTAGCGTGCACGTTGACGGCCTGCATCCATTTCAAAAAACAGTCCTGAAACTGGTCAGGTTCGATGGAAGAAACCACTCTGGCAATCGTGTCATGAACGGGAATGCCTTGAAGGAACAGGCCTTTATCTTGCAGCCAATCAAGGTGTGCTTCGCCAAAGTCTTCAATGTCTTCCCATCCCTCCATGCCAGCAATGGTGGCGCACACCGTTAGGAATAAGATATCGAACAAAGGGTACGAAATTTTGGCTGATTGTCGTGTGTCTTGGATAACAGAAAAGTACTGAGAAAAAGCATCGATGGACATCGTGAACTCCCGTCAAAAAGGGAGTATATGATCACAGCGATAAGTGATCGTCAAACTGATCTACTTTGCTCAAAATTCGTTCGTGATCTTGCCCTGGGAGTAGGGGTTAATAATATATTTTAATTTTACCACTTATATTACATTTAGATATAAGATTAATACTGCTTATATATCCCGTACAGTGAGTGATACAATACTCGCTGGGCGGTATCGTCGGTTATTCTTGAAATACAGTCGAATTACTCAGTGAGCAGTAATGGTAGGTAACTCGAAGCAACTTCTTGCCTCGCCGAGCAAAAACTTGCTTGTGGCGTGCAAAAAATTGGTCAGTGAGAGAGTAAAGTACTGAATTTTAGGGCTAAAAAAGCTGGCATGCATTTCGCTTTATGGGATGGCGAACAGAGGCACCGACTGGACAGCCTCTTCCATTAATTAGAAAGGAGCGATTATGCCAACGCCATGTTATATCTCGATTGAAGGTGAAACTCAGGGTTTGATTACTGCCGGTGCCTGCACTGCGGATTCTATCGGTGATGCTTTTGTTGAAGGCCACGAAGACGAGATGCTGGTACAACAGTTTGACCACAATGTGACCGTACCGACTGACCCTCAGTCAGGTCAGCCATCAGGCCAACGTGTGCACAAGCCGTTTAAATTCACCGTTGCGCTCAACAAAGCGGTGCCGTTGCTTTATAACGCACTGGCGTCAGGTGAGAAGATGTCAACGGTTGAGCTGAAGTGGTACCGCACGTCGATTGAAGGTAAACAAGAAAACTTCTTTACCACCAAACTGGAAAGCGCCTCGATTGTGGACATTCACTGCGAGATGCCTCATTGCCAAGACCCGGCGAAGTCAGACTTTACGCAGAACCTGACGGTGTCGATGTCTTACCGCAAAATCACGTGGGATCACGTCAACGCAGGCACCTCAGGCTCAGACGACTGGCGTAAGCCTATCGAAGCCTAAGGGCATAGAGTTGAAGCGCTGGCTTGGAGCTGGCGCTTTATCACTTGTGTAGCACGCTTTCACTGGTCAAGGATTGCTACACAAGTGTTCACTTTGGTTGAAACAAGATTTAGGAGACATCATGGCTAGGTTGCGGTTTGAATTTAACGTTGAGGGGCTCGATCCTGAAACGTTCGTCGTAAGAGAATTTCAAGGCCATGAGTCCCTCTCTAGTGCCGAGTTTGACCAGCAAACCTGTAACGGTTTTCGTTATAATATTGCTTTAGCAAGCCGTGATTCCTCCCTAACACCGGAACAATTGGTAGATTGTAAAGGCACCTTGCTGTTGTACCGTAATGGGGTTTGTGAACGCAAAATTTGCGGTGTGATCAACCAGTTTTCGCAAAGCGATATCGGCCATCATCACACATACTATGATGTGCAGATGGTGCCCGAGTTGGCACGCCTTTCTTTGCGTCAAAACAGTCGTATTTTTCAACACCAAACGGTGCCGCAGATTATATCCATCTTTCTCCAAGAAATGGATATCTCGGATGTTGGCTTTGGATTGACAAAAGACTACGCGGAGCGTGAGTTCTGTGTGCAATATCGCGAGACCGATCTCGCCTTTTTAGAGCGTATTGCGGCAGAGGAAGGCTTAATCTATTGCTTTGTTTGGCAGGACGATAAACAGCTTTTGTATATCACAGATGCGCCTTCTGCACTGCCCTCGCTAGAAACGCCCATCGCCCATAATGCACTCTCGGGGGCGGTGATTGATGCGCCATTTATCAGTCATATTGAAAAGCACACGCGCGTTGTTCCTTCCTCGTCCGTGATGAAGGACTATAGCTTCAAAAAGCCGGCTTATAGTTTCCTGCAGCATAACGCGGTATCGGGAATAGACTATCAGCGCCAAGATTATGAGGTGTACGACTTCCCCGGACGTTTTAAAGACGATGCGCAAGGGCAGCACTTAAGTCAGGTCCGCAAAGAGTTTTTGGTTCGCGAACAAGTGACAGCGATAGGTAAAAGTAACCATATGCACATGCAAGCGGGCTATGGGTTTGAGCTACAGGATCATCTTAATCGCGAGATGAATCAATGGTGGCAAGTGGTGCGTATTCAGCACCGTGGTACGCAGCCACAAGCCCTTGAAGAAGAGGGTGGACAGGGTGCGACCACCTATGCGAACCAGTTTATGGTTATTCCGGCCACCACCCCTTGGCGGGCGACCCCGCAGCCCAAGCCTCAGGTGGATGGCCCTCTTATTGGTATGATTGTGGGCCCAGAAGGCGAAGAAATCTTTTGTGATGAACACGGGCGGGTGAAAGTCCACTTCCCGTGGGACCGTTATTCCAACGGCGATGACAAAAGCAGCTGCTGGATACGGGTGGCGCAAGGCTGGGCGGGTAGCCAATACGGCATGATGGCGATTCCCCGCATTGGCCATGAAGTGATAGTGTCCTTCTTACACGGTGACCCGGACCAACCGATTATCACCGGCCGCACGTATCATGCGACCAATGTGCCGCCTTATACCTTACCAGCACACAAAACCAAGACGGTTTGGCGCAGCGAGAGCCACCAAGGCGAGGGCTACAACGAGCTCACGTTTGAAGACCAATCTGGCAGTGAGCAAGTGTATTTACACGCTCAGAAAGATTGGGAAACACGGGTTGAGAATGATGCGATCACACAGGTGCGCCACGATCAGCACAAAAAAATTGATAATGATGCGGTCTCAAAAGTGGGTGGCGATAGCCATTTGACCGTCGAGAAACAGCACCGCTCGCGCATCAAAAAAGATGCGACCCTAGAAGTTGGTGGCAGTATTCATGAAAAAATTAACAATCGCTTTGCCGCGGCGGCAGGACGTGAGGTTCATCTCAAAGCAGGGACAAACGTCGTGCTTGATGCCGGTACTGAGATTACCGTATCCGCCGGTGGTAGTGTGATGAAAGTCGACGCAGCGGGCGTCCACCTGATTGGTCCAGCAATTAACTTAAATGCTGGAGGCAGTGCAGGGAGCGGCTCAGGCTATCAAGGTAAGTCGCCAACATCGCCTCGCCCCGCGTATAAGCCAGAATAGTTAACGAAATAAAGAGTTGAGGATTCGTATGCCAAAAGCTGCACTTGTCGGCCATATTGGGACAGCCCATGATGGTTTCCCGCCGACACCGATTACCGCAGGATCATCGACAGTTAAAATCGATGGTATTCCCGCGGTGCGTAAAGGTGATCCGTTGGCCCCTCACAGTAAACCCAAACACCCGCCACATGGGCGGGCCGTGAATGGGGGATCCGGTAGTGTCATGATTGACGGCAAGCCGGCCGCTCGTATTGGCGATGCGGTAAGTTGTGGTGGGGTGATTGCAGGAGGTTCAAGTGTCAATATTGGTTAATAAATCAACACTTAGAGCGAGTCTGCTGGGCTGCTTTCTGGCGGTTAGTAGTCATAGCTGGGCTGAACAGGTTGAAGTAGAAGCGACGCCTTTTGCCACCATCGAACCGGTTGAGAAAATCGCCGACGATTATGACATTGAGGCTATGACGCCGCAGGCGCTGTTTGAACATGGACGCTTATCGCGTGCGCAATTTCATTACCAGCGTGCGGAAAAATATCTTAAAGCCGCTGCGGATGAGGGGATTGCCCCTGCAGCGTATTTATATGCTGTGTTGCTGAGTGATGATGCGCAAAAGCTTGAGTATTCTCAAAAAGCACAGGATTATCTGACTCAAGCGGCGAAAGCGAATTACATTCCGGCCATGAAGTTACTGGTCGAAGAAGGGACTTGGTTGTCGGCCACTCACCGGATTATTTGGCGACATAAGTACGAAGAAGTCTTGCACGCTTGGTATGACGAGGCGCCAGAAGAAGCCGCTTTTAGTCTGTATGAATATTTACATCCTACCGATAAAGACAAAGCAGAAGCCTATTTAGATGAAGCGATCGCCGCGAATGATGTCGACGCTTTGCTTCACAAAGCGTCGCAAATCGAGCTGGGGCAGCGAGGCTTTTTCCTGTTTCCAAGCTCTCGACTTGATGCTGCCGCTGAAGTGAAAAAGCAGATTGCCAATGCGGGCGGCATTCCTGGCACCAAAAGCTTATATCGTGATTTTATCCGTCGTGGTGAGAGTCCCAAAGCGGTTGAGTGGAGAAAAAAAGCCATCGAGCAAGGTGACTTGATGTCGTTAGCGGCGCTGGGGCGTTATTACACCACCTACTATGAGCCCGCTGACGAGGAATACATCGAGGGTTTGGTCTATTTATCTGCGTATCTTGATGTTGTCGGGCAAGGTAAATTTAAAGAGCTCCGTCAGCAAGCCATGGACCAGTTTGAGTTGGCATCTTCTCGCGTGTCGGCAGAGCAAATCCAAGATATTGAAGAAAAAGCAGCGGCGCTGAGAAAGGCAAACACGTTTTACCATTATGACCGTTACTGGCAGAGAACTGCTGCCAACGTTGTAGCGGATAAGCCTGCAAGCTAGTCGATAAGGGACAATATGGTTGGGATCGAGTCACGCCTGCTCGATTCGGTTCCGGCCATTTCTCTTTGCTTTATAAAGTGCGGTATCCGCGCGTTGAATGATAGTGTCTTGTGTATCGTGTGACACAAAATGGGTGTAACCGATACTGATGGTGCAACGTATCGTTTGCCCATCCACATGGATGACTTCGGCGTGAACGCGCTCGACGAGACGTTGGAGTACCACTTTCGCGCCGTCTATATCGGTCTCCGGTAGCACACATAAAAACTCTTCCCCGCCCCAGCGACCATATATGTCGTTGGTTCGCGATTCTTCCCTGACAATATTCCCAAAGCGCTGTAGCGCGATATCACCAGCTCGGTGACCATAGGTGTCATTGAGATTCTTGAAATGGTCAAAGTCGACGACTGCCAGTGTCAGTGGGTTTTTGTAACGTTCACATCGTGCCAGCTCCTTGGTCAGTGCATTAGTCAGATAGTGGCGATTGTAGAGCTGGGTGAGCGAGTCAGTATTGGCTTGGATCTCAAGCAGTTGCTGTGCATGTTCTAATGCTTCCCAATCACGTAGTCGCGCTAGCTCATGACCCACCCATTCAGCAAATAGTCTCAACAGTTCGAAATCTTGTGGAATAAAGGGTCGAGTGGGCTCTGGGCTAGAAAAATTCAGGGTGCCATAGCGCTCCCCATCAATAAAAATGGGGGCGCCAATATAAGCTTCTAAACCAAAATGTTGGTAACAGGGATGTGAGCGGATGTCACTGGCGCCAACATGATGAAAGCCTTTGACCTCATTGGCTTGATAGACATGACTACAATAGGTGGTTTGTAAATCAAATACCTGACCGGCTTGGAGCGCACATTCGGGATGAATGGCTTGTTGGACGGTATAGCGTTGACCGACGATTTGGCTAAGAATGCCAATGGGTAGCCCGAAGTGTTTGCAGCCCAGCGATAAAATGCGCTCCACACGTTTGCTAAAGTCGAGATTACGCGCTGACGTAATGGAATGCAGTTGGCTGAGCGCTGATTCTACTTCAACGCGTGTGCTGATATCTTGGATAAAGGCCACGTACATAATAACGTCTTGGTTATCATCGCACACTGGACCACCGTGAGTTTCTCCCAGAAATACATGACCATCGGCGGTTTTGTATCTTACTACATAAGCATTGTGATAATAGGGCTCCGCCTCGGGATTAAAGCGTTCACGCCCCTTAGCATCGAAGTCTTCTTGCTCGGCGTATAGCACTCGCGTGCTGGTATTTTTCACACTTTCCAGTGTACAACCAAACAGGGCTTCTGCTTCGGGATTTAAAAACTGGATGCGCCGTTGCGTGTCGGCTATTACAACGGCGGTATCTAGATTACGAAACAGCGAGGGCAGTATCGTCTCAACGTCTTTATGATGTTCAATTGCCTTGCTCACAACTGGGCTCTATACGTCTGCCGGAAATAGCTTAAGCGTAGTACAAAACCCAGTGCTTGTTCGTGTTATTGATGGATTTGTTACTTGGTGTTGATCTCAATACGTTCTGCCATCGACATGGCGATGTTATTGTCGTAATACGCGGCTTCATTAATAAAATGTGGGTACGCTACATAGTCGCCTTGCCATGTTTGCTCACTGCCATCAAACAAGATAAAGAGTGGATCTCCCGGATTCACCGGAACAAAGTCTTTGTCTTGCACATGTTGATGCACCATACCAATACGTTCTCCAGATGCATCCTGAGGCAAGTGCAGTGTTTCTGTGTAACGGAATCCAGTGATCTTTTCCGGCAACTCAGGCACTTGGTCAATGTTAAATAAATGAACAAAGTCAAGAATATGCGTGGTCATTTCATGCATCGATTCCATCACATCATGGCGCAGCACCGATTGAGGTTGGGGGCCAATTTCAACGATCACACCTTGTTTGGCTACCGAGCACAAGAAGGCTTGCTGAATGGGCTCTATATGATCTTCGACTAAGATAACTGCATCGGGCATGCGTTCACTGACATAGGCAGCAAGCTGAGTATTAAAGGTATCTAGGGTCAATAAAATTAGCGTCGGGCCCATATTGCTGGTGGTATTATGCAAATCAATAATTAAATCTACTCGCGGATCGCCTTTGGGGCCGAGTTGCTGGTTGAGTACCTTGGCTCTGCTCTGCTCATAGTTAGCAAGTGATTGATCAGCGAGTAACTTGGGATCAAATTGCCGATTAAGGTCACAATCGAGATAGCGCTTGTTGGCTTGATATGCGCAGGGATTTGCGAAAAATAACTCAGTAGAAAAACTGCTTCGTGTGACCGTCTCGCTATTCTGCTGCCACTGTTTAAGTGCGTAGATGCCACTGAATTCATTGCCATGGGTGCCACCAACAATCGCGACCTGACTAAAAATGCTCATTGATACTCCTTGTGGGCTGATCAAACGGTATCCGTTGTATATCACTTAAGCGTATCACTGCCAGCGAAATAAGTTAACAGAATAAATTGTCTTTTATTTTGCGTTTTTATTCACTCTGACATAGCTGTTTCCAGCAACTATATTAACTATCAATTAATCTTGGATTCAGTTCACACTTCAGCAGTGTTGAACGGGGTAGGCTAGCGACGAAGACGGATAAGAGGTGATACATGAGTAAATTTCCTGAGAACTTCCTTTGGGGTGGCGCTGTGGCTGCGCATCAAGTGGAAGGCGGTTGGAACGCCGATGGCAAGGGGATAAGCATTGTCGATGTGTTGACCAAAGGTGAGCACGGTGTTCCCAGAAAGATGACCGATAACATTGAGGATGGCGAGGTGTATCCGAATCATCAAGCGGTTGACTTTTACCACCGATATCCGCAAGACATCGCTCTGTTCGCAGAAATGGGGTTTAAGTGTTTCCGAACCTCGATTGCATGGTCGCGGATCTTCCCAAACGGTGACGAATCCACACCGAATGAAGCCGGATTAGCGTTTTATGACCGCTTGATTGATAACTTGTTATCACAGGGAATCGAGCCGGTGATAACTCTGTCGCATTTTGAAATGCCTTATCACCTTGTGAAAGCGTATGGGGGCTGGGCCAACCGCAAAGTGGTGGACTGCTTTGTCCGTTTTTGTGAAACGGTATTCACGCGTTATCGCGATAAAGTCACCTACTGGATTACCTTTAACGAGATTAACAATCAGCTGAATTGGGACTATCCGCTGTTTGGCTATTGTAATTCAGGGGTCATTTTTACCGAACACGATCACCCCGAGCAGATGCTTTATCAGGTGCTGCACCATCAATTCGTGGCGAGTGCCAAAGTGGTCGCGCTGGGCCACGTCATTAACCCAGATTTTAAAATTGGCAGCATGATCCATATGATGCCGCTGTACCCGGCAACGTGCCATCCTGATGATCTACTGGCATCTCAACGTGCGATGCGAGATAAATATTTATGCAGCGACGTGCAGGTTAGGGGTCACTATCCTCATTACATCTGGCCACAATGGGCTGCAAAAGGGATTCAGGTCGCAATGGACGACGATGACGTGCAGATTCTAGAAAATGGCCGCGCGGATTTTCTGGCGATCAGTTACTACATGACCAACATTGTCGATGCCAACCCACCCGAGGAAGATGAAAATGCATTGTTCAGCGCCAGTCGTTTGAATCCGCACTTACCGGCTTCGGATTGGGGCTGGCAGATTGACCCTAAGGGTTTGCGCTACGCGCTGTCGGAGCTTTACGAACGTTACGAGAAACCGATTTTTGTGGTGGAAAATGGTTTAGGTGCGCTGGATACGATGGAGGCATCGGGCGAGATTAATGATTATTATCGTATCAGCTACTTATCACAACACATCGAGGCCTTGGGAGAGGCAATTTCGCAAGATGGGGTGGATGTCATTGGTTATACCCCGTGGGGCTGTATTGATTGTGTTTCGTTTACCACTGGAGAGTATCGCAAGCGTTATGGGTTTATTTATGTTGACCGTCATGACGATGGCAGTGGTGACTTTTCACGTCATCGCAAAAAGAGCTTTTACTGGTATCAAAGCGTGATTGCCAATAATGGCCTGACAAAATAGTAGTGACGGCAAAGGGACGCATGCGGCGTCCCTTTTTACTGTACTCGAGGCGTCTATCTCTGCGTGAGAAGGTTGTTATTGACTGGGCTGATAATCAAATTCGATAATTTCGCCGTATTCAATGCCTTGTTCGCGATACCCCACAATCGCTTCTATCACATTAAAGTGGGCGACAACGGCGATGGTTGAGTAGGTTTGATAGCTATCGAGCACGGCACTGACACGGCGGAGCAAGTTGGTTGCTGATTCATAGCCAGCGTTGGTGACTTCGTTGCCATTGGCAAATAGCTCGCGATACTCAAGCCAGCGTCTATCACGCTCTGAAAGGGGGATATAGCTACCTTTGACATCCGCTTGCCACTCGCGTAGGTCATGTTCCACAAACAACGGGTTTTGTAGCTGACGATTAAGGATTTCAGCGGTTTGTAATGCACGAGTGTAGGGCGAAGACAGAATAATCTCTGCTTGCTGTAAGCTAGGATGACTGGCCAAGGCCTGAATGTCAGGGATACACGCACGCTGCAAGGGGGCATAGTCTTTTTCCAACTGGCTCATTTGGCGCGCGTCTGCCAGTGAGTAATCGGTTTTTCCATGACGGATAAAAACGACTTTCATAGGGCTTCCTTTTCTTGAGTCGATAACAATTTATTATTCTGTTGCGCGGATGCGCTTATCGATGGGCATTGCAAAGGCAGCTGCCACACCATGATGTTGGCGTTGTAGCATACCGTCATCGTCCTGTCATGAATGTCGATGGCTAGTCATAAACGGTCGTGAGCTGGCTCGCTATTTTTTCTCTCGCTGGTCGAGAATGTTAATGCAATCGCGGCCGCCGTCTTTGGCTTGATAGAGTTGCTGATCGGCGGCCTCTAACAGATAGGAGTCTGATGTATCATCATCCGGTATCGTGATGATCCCGCCGATACTGACAGTGACATAATCGCCATCAGGGTTTTTCTCATGCGCCATCGCTAATTCAGCAATATCATCGCGAATCGCATTGGCTAAGTCGTCGAGCTGTGCGGCATGCTTAGGGGGTAGTGTGATGGCAAATTCTTCTCCCCCAAAGCGTGCAACCGTGCCTTCATACTCCTGGGTGCGTGTGAGTAAAACACGCGCGATTTGAGTGAGTACGTCATCGCCTTGTAAGTGCCCATACTCATCGTTGTAGGCTTTAAAATGGTCGACATCGATCATCATGACTGCGACTGGGTGGTTTTTTTTGATGCCTTCGTAAATATGATTGCTGAGTTCACGTTTGAACGGGCGACGGTTCATGAGTCGGGTTAAATCGTCGGTTTCTGCTTGTACTTTGAGGCGCTCATTGGCAATGATCAATTCTTCTTGCAACTGCTCCATGGCAACATGATTGCGTTCGCGGATCATGACCTCACTGATTGCAGTCGCAAAGCGTTTGAGCAACAGTGTTTTGTTGTTATCCCAAATAAAGGGTAAGTGACGGTTCGCCACCGTGATCATGCCAAAGCTTTTTCGGCCGTCAGTTAGCGGAAATGCGGCAATAGAGAGAATGCCGCGATGGCGCAACCAAGTTCGTTCGTTGATAGCGTCTTCGCCTAACTGTCCGACATGGGGAACCACTAGCGCTTCTGTATCCGCAAGCCAACGCTTTATCATGTGCATTTCACTTAGGTCGACCACATCTGGGGCGAAGGTAATGTCCTGTGGCCAATAGCAACGGCGCTCAGCGCGATAGGCATCGAAGGCATACCAGCTAATTGCTTCCCCCCCCAAAAGCTTTGCCATGCTGGGGAGCACTTGTTTAACATCTTGCGTGATGTTGTGGGAGTCAGAGCTTAAAAACTGGATGGAAATATCTGCGAGCAAAGAGCTTGCGTTTGATTGCCAATTGAGTGCTTTGGTGCGCTGTTCGACCTGCTCCTCCAGTAAGGTTTGGTGTTGTCGTAGCTCTCGCTCGGTTATGCGCTTTTGCAGAAAGTCATCGCGGATACGCGATTGCATGGCGTTGATGGAACGTGCCACCTTACCTATCTCATCACCGCGTTGGATCAAGCTTACAGGTACACAGCTTTGATTGGCTTTGTCTGATTGATACCGGTCCAAAGAATTTGTTAACTGCTTGAGTGGTCGAGAACATAGTCGGTTGACCACCCAAAGTACGATGATAGTGATGATGAATGCTTCAGTAAAATGGACGAGCGCGAGAGGGGTCGCACTATCGAGCGCCTCCCGTTTTACCTCGTAGCGATTGAGTACCATATTCAGCGTACCGATGTTATTCCCCTGCACRCTTAAAAGAACTTGATGATTGGCGTCACAATGACTACTCGTGCTATTAACTTCGCTGATCTGGGTGCCATCAAAGCCTTTTACCTCAATGCGGCACACGGTTGGGATCATCGATAACCCTTTGACACTGCGACGTACGAGTTCTAAATCGACCACCCAGAGCGCATGACTAATCACACGCGCGGCGTCCGTGCTGCGACTTTCGATCAGTGTGGTCGAGGTGGCTACCGCACGTTGGTAGTTGAGATACATCTGAGATAGCGTGCTTCCGATAGAAAACAGCAAACTGAGCGCAAGTACCACAAACGCGATACGGGCTTGAAGACCTTTTAAATTGATATCGAATTGGGTCACTGGTTGATCCGTTCTGTTTTATCAGCACCGCAGTGCGAGCGTGGCTGGCGTGCCATTTTTTTGAAAGGGATACGATGCCAACTGTCAGCCTGTAAAAAAGAAAAATAGGGTGTGTTGGGCTCTATCAACTGGAACAACTGGTCAGCGCATAACAATGGTAATGAAAGGCCATTTGCATGGGCATAAATACGGGTAAGTGCTATGCCTCCCGCAGAGAAATGTCCGCCGCCCAGTGCCGAGATAATACCTTGCTGTCTCAGCGATAGAACCTTTGCTGACGTATTCACTGTCGCGAAAAAAATATCTTCACCCGGCTTTTTCCCCATTTCTTGCGCCGCTTTGATGGCGCCAAATGCCATATGATCATTTGCGGTCCAGACGTATCTCAACGCTGGATAACGTTGCAGCAATGTGCTCATTTGTTCATAGCTGATTGCTTCATCCCATTGCCCATGAACGACCTGCATTAATTCAATTTGCTTATGGCTTTTGAAATAGTCGCGTGCGCCAGCTTCGCGGGCCACCGAGGCGGGGGTGGTGAGATCGCCCGATATCATAACCGCTTCGCCGGGTCGTTGGTGACCAGCTTTTACCATAGCTTCAGCGATTTTCCCTCCAATATAGCGATTATCGGGGATAACGCTGGGTAACAAATATTGCTGCCAGTGAGGATCGCTTAACAGGTTTGCGCGCACGTCTGCATCGATGTCATTTAAGATGACCTGAACGTAAATCGGGTGTTGACGTAAAATCGGAAAAAGGTGATTGGCCGCCAGCTTCTCATTCACAATAATCACATAGTTGGGAAGGGGGGGCTTATTCAGTCTCGCCGACAGTATCTGACGCATCGCAAAGTGATTACGGGAGGCGTGGCGGATGTCTAACTCGATCCCAAGTGCGTCCGCTGCGGCTATGCTGTACTGATCGACTTCCTGCCAGAAGCTTTCCGACGCATGCCCAGGATTGATGAATAATACTCGGATTGGCTGCTCTGAGTATGCAGATGCACTCAGCATAATGCTGACAAGACTGATAAACATCCCCAGACAACGGATTATTCTATTTCTCATCCTCTCTCGCGGCCTCGTTGATGAAAATCTCCCAATACAAATAATAGTTTAGCTAGATATTATAATAATGAGGGTGTGGTTCAGTATTTTCACGACAAACTATGATCATTGCTTTGCACTAAGCAAGGTTGCGAGGCTATTCATAATTTACATGTTTAATTGCTAGACGTTTGGGCATTGTCGCGTAAATTTGATTAGGCAAGCGTTGGACGATAGGGCATGATAATGCAGTAATTATGGCGATGATTGTCATTGATAGTGACGAAAAAAACGACAATTGAACAATGAAAACCTATAACGATAAAAAGAGAATAAAGCGTCATTTCCCAATGGATTTTTACGGTGACGGCGAGGGTTGGCGCTTTGCGGTACGGGCAGAAACGCCCCAACAAGTGCTGGCGGCAAAATATTGGGTAGCGCTTTTAAGTGCGCGTCGTCGAGAGTTTCGGATTGTGGATTTAGCGATTGAGTGCTTCACCTATGTGGGTAGCGCGGATGAGGGCGCCGGACACATTGGGGCTGACTATGGCACGCGTGTTAGTGTAAAACGCCAAGGGCAAGTGATCACCGTGGATGCGCTAACACAACGCTACGGCGCCATCATGACGGTAAAATCCCGCACCCTTTCATCTACGTGCACTCAACCTGTAAGCGGAGTCGCACTCTCTTAAGCCTTCACTCTCACCCTTAGCCAACCAGTGGCATAATAGAGAAAAAGGCAGGAAACATGGCATTTATTCTTCTTCTCGTGCTGACCATAATCGGTGGTGTGTTGGCGGGTGAGCACTTCCATTCTTATCTTCTTGGGCTGGGCGTCGCTAGTACAGCGGTGGGTGCTTGCTATTGGATCACGTTTCGTAGCAGCCATTACCCCCAGTTTGCGTTGTTTTTGTTGTTGCTCGGGGTGGTCGCCAAGATTGCAGTGACGGCGGCGGGTGTCCTGCTCGGGTTAAAACATGCGTTGATCACCTCGCCTTTGGTATTTTCGCTTTCGTATTTGTTTTTCTTGTTTGCCTCGACCTATTGCTATTTTCGCTATCGTGAATATTGGCTTACGCGCTTGCGCCACAAAGATTTACAGTAGCAGGCTCGATGGTGTTCAGCCTTGTATCTAGAGAGGAGTGGTATTGGCAATGTACTCGACGGAGCGACTGACGCTACGCGCATGGCAAGCGTCCGATTTGCCCCCTTTTGCCGCGCTCAATAAAGACTCAGACGTCATGCGGTATTTTCCCAGTGTGCTCTCACGCGCCCAAAGTGATGCGATGGCGGCACATATTCAATCCAAACTGGCGGATAACGGGTTTGGATTTTGGGCGGTAGAACTGACGGAGACTCGGGAATTCATTGGCTTTGTGGGGTTAAACCGGCCCACCTTCGACCTCGGCCATCAGCCGTTTGTTGAAATTGGTTGGCGTTTAGCGTCGCCACATTGGGGAAAAGGCTATGCCACTGAAGCGGCACAAAAAGCACTTGCTATCGGCTTTGAGGACGTTGAGCTTCCGGCGATTTATGCGTTTACCACCGAGAGTAATCTGCCCTCACAAGCGGTGATGAAAAAACTCGGGATGACACCGGCTGCTCCCTTTACCTTTTCGCATCCTCATTTGGCGGCAGATCATCCGCTCGCAACGCATGTCTTATACGCGATATCAAAAGCCATTTGGCAGGCAGACCATGCTGATTAATCGCCAGTACGATACCCCGTATGGCCAGTATTTAAAGCAACATATTCAGTTTTCAACGCGGCGGTCTTGGGTTCGCCATGATGAACATTATCACGTTGATTTTGCTGTGCCTTGCCAATAAGGGCAGAATAAAAACAAAAAAGACTGGGAGAAAGCGTGCACAAACTAGCGGATGACTTACACCAAAAACTATTTAATGAAGAAGATGCGCGTGCCTGTAAAGACATTGATGGCAGTGCGTGTCGTGAGGTTCCGGGCAACTTTTTCCGCATCATCGTTAGCCAAGGACTCACCAAAATTGGCGACGCGGTATCTAACCCGAAAATTGTCTTGCCAGCGCTTCTCACCGCGGTTGGCGCTCCCTTGGCGTTAATTGGCTTATTGGTACCAATACGAGAGGCGGGGTCGTTAGTGCCTCAGTTAGGTATCGCCGGTTATGTCCGCCAATTTGCGGTACGTAAGTGGGCATGGGTGGCAGGCTCTTTTATTCAAGGGGCGTGTATCCTAGCAATGGCGATCGCAGCGTTGCTTTTAACCGGTCAAGTAGCCGGCTGGAGCATTGTTGGCTTGCTGGTGGTATTTAGTTTGGCGCGAGGCTTGTGCTCGGTCGCTTCGAAAGATGTGTTAGGGAAAACCATTCCTAAGCCGCAACGAGGACGCTTGAATGGATGGTCGTCGAGCTTGGCGGGAGCGGTAACGATTGCCGCTGGTGTCGGATTATTCAGTGTCTCGGATCAGCAGCATGTGTGGGTCTATTGCGCGCTATTGGCGTTCGGCGCAGTGCTTTGGTGGATTGCCGCGGCGGTTTACAGCCAAGTGGATGAATACGAAGGGGCCACTGAAGGTGGTGCCAATGTGCTCACGCATGCGATTTCTAAACTGCGCTTATTGGTGGATGATAGACGCCTACGCCACTTTGTGATCACCCGTTCACTGTTACTCTGTTCGGCCCTATCCGCGCCCTATTATGTGCTGTTAGCCAGTCAGCATAGCCAAGCGTTAGCGATCACCACCGCAAGCTTTGTCGCAATTAGCGGCATCGCAAGTTTGTTATCGGCCCCTTTTTGGGGGCTGTTTGCCGATCGGTCCAGCCGCCAAGTGATGATAATGGCTGCCGTGGTGACGGCGTTATTGGGGCTGGTGGTGGTGAGTATCAGTCACTGGTATCCCGCGTTATTTTCTTCGCCATGGGTACTACCTGCCGTCTACTTTGTCCTGACCATTGCTCACGAGGGTGTGCGCCTTGGGCGTAAAACCTACATCGTGAATATGGCCGAGGGCAATCAGCGCACCGATTATGTCTCGGTTAGCAATACGTTGATTGGTTTTGTGCTCTTATTTATGGGCGGCGTCACGGCATGGTTGAGCCAGTGGGGATTAATGGTAGTGATTGCGGTGTTATCGGCGTTGGGCTTGCTGGGGGCATTGATGGCACGCGCGCTGCCCGAAGTAGAAAGATAAGCCGGCGGGCGGAATAGAAAAAGGCGCTGGTGATCAGCGCCTTTTTGGTTTGGTGTTGGCGATCAAACTTTAAACTGGCTGACCAGACGTTTGAGCTCTTCGCCTGTCTGGTTCAAGTCTGTCGCCGCTTGTGCCGAGTCATTACTGGCGTTGAGTAGCTGGCTCACAATGTCGCGAATCGATACCAGATTACGGTGAATGTCTTCGGTCACTGTGGTTTGCTCCGAGGCAGCCGAGGCAATATAGCTGGTCATGTCATTGATTTGGGTAATTGCGTTACTCACCGAATCAATGCCGCTACCAATTTCGTTGGATGCCTCCGAGGTTTGCTGGCAGGTATCGTTACTTTGCTTCATCCCCTCTACAGCCTGATTGACGTATGACTGTAGCTCATCCAGCATTTCGCGAATTTCGTGAGTGCTCTTTTGCGTGCGGCTTGCGAGGGTTCTCACCTCATCAGCGACCACCGCAAACCCGCGACCTTGTTCACCTGCACGTGCGGCCTCAATGGCAGCGTTTAGCGCCAGCAAGTTGGTTTGTTCAGCAATATCGCCAATCACAGAAAGCACGCCGGTAATCTTATGGGACTGCTCATTTAGCGAATCCACATGCGTACTCGAGGTAT
Organism: Salinivibrio sp. IB872; assembly: GCF_001995345.1. Classification (NCBI taxonomy): domain Bacteria; kingdom Pseudomonadati; phylum Pseudomonadota; class Gammaproteobacteria; order Vibrionales; family Vibrionaceae; genus Salinivibrio; species Salinivibrio sp. IB872. Next base: position 23,697 of record NZ_MUFO01000022.1, read on the forward strand.
TCATTTGCTCGACCAGCGCTTGCATCGAGGTGATCGAGAATTGCACTTTCTCTTGGGCGTGACGCGCATCGTCAGTAGCAGCACTGGTGGCATCAGCTACTTGGGTGGCGTTCTGAGACACCTCTTGCGCGGCCGAGCTCATCTGGGTAACAGCGGTGACCACTTGTTCAGTCTCGTTATCGTGAGTCTGTAATTGCGTGGCAACCATCTGGGTTTGCTCGTCAATCGTGCGTGCGGTGTGGCTCACTTTTTCCGTGACATCCACCACGCTACGTATGGTGGTTTGTAGCTTATCGATAAAGCGGTTAAACGCATCCCCAAGAAGAGCAATCTCGTCACTGCCTTTAATTTTCAGGCGCTGAGTTAGGTCGCCATCACCGTCGGCAATATCATTGAGGTTGTCCAGCATGTCTTTCACCGACGTTGACATCCGTTGGGCAACAAAGGCAACCGCGACAAAGGTAACAATCAGAATAAGAATGCCCGCAATGATCATTCGTGCCGTTTGTGCCGCTAAAGCCTCTTCTGCATTTTCACGGAAATCGGCAACGCGCGCCTCAATGTCGTCAATGTACGCCCCTGTTCCTAACATCCATTGGCCGTTGTTGACCATATCGGCATAGCCAATCTTTTCGATCAGTTCATCGGTACCCGGTTTTTGATAGAGGTAGGTGAAGGTGCCATCACCGCTTTGCGCCGCTTCGAGCAGACCCACGATAATTTTGTTGCCCTTGGGATCAGTAAGATTGATCAAGGACCGGCCTTCTAGCTCTGGCTTTAAGGCATGGAATACGTTGTTGCCTTGTTTATCGTAGATGTAAAAATAGCCAGCCTTACCAAAGGTCACTTCGCGAAGTGCGTCTTTGACATTTTGCGTAGCATCGCCGCCCGCTTGCTGTGCGTTTTTTACTACAGTCGCGGCAATTTCTGTGGCTTCGCGAAGCTGCATTTTTCGCTCATCAATTAATTTGGTTCGAAAAGTGGCAATGTTCTCTTCGACCAGCTCTCGCTCGTAATAGGTAGTGATAAACAACGTAACGAGAATGGATAATACCAAAGGTACGATGGCAAGCACTAAGAGCTTTCCGCGCAGCATTAACTTCAACATACCGGATACCTTGTGTTAATGATGGTTTCGATTTCGCTAAAGTATGGAAGACATTTTTTCCGTTTGCCGCGCAAAAAGCCCTTTTATTTGATGTGGATTGGGAAACATCCTGCAATCTATCACATCTGTCCAACTTATTATGCACCAGAGATTGAGATAACTATCTGATTCATCACTGGTAAGTAAATAAAAGCTATTTTTTGCTCACTCCTCTTACCTCTTTATCCCAAAATCAGGCCCAATGAACGTTTAACGCTCTGGCATGTTTGGTTTGTCTGTATACTCGCCTTTTTATGCCCACATTTTAGGACACCATACAAGTAATCAGGGGCGTTCATGAGTGCTTTTCGCCGTTCTCGAATGGGCGATATCAGGGAGGTTAAGATATCGGTCAGCACGTTTTTCACTGTCATATCCCCTAGACCGCCGCGCTGATAATGGGCTTTGAGTTCGGCGACATGTTGAGCGTCAGGGTGGAAAGCCGTAAGGTAAAGCAAAGTCAGTGAAATCGAGGGAATGATGAAACTAAACGCAGACATGGGTGAAAGCTTTGGTGCGTGGACGATGGGAATAGATAGCGCGCTGATGCCGTGGATTGATATGGCCAATATTGCGTGTGGCTTTCATGCCTCTGATCCTGATGTAATGGCGGCCACGGTAGCACTCGCAGTGAAGCACAATGTGAGTATTGGTGCTCATCCCGGTTACGCCGATAAGCAGGGCTTTGGCCGTCGTCATATTGATCATACCCCAGCGCAAATTAGTCACCTCGTTCGCTATCAAATCGGCGCATTACAAGGGATCTGTGCACGCTTTAATACGAGCCTTGATTATGTGAAGCCCCATGGTGCGCTGTATAACACCATGATGGTGGATAATGATTGCTTTGAGGGGGTGTTGGCTGCGGTGGCTGATACGCTGCCCAATACGCCATTAATGGTACTGGCACTGCCTGATAACCGTCCGCATCGCCAGCTTGCTCAAAAAGCCGGTGTACCGCTGATTTTTGAGGCCTTTGCCGATAGAGCCTATCTAGCGTCAGGACAATTGGCACCGCGCAGTCAACCGGGCGCGGTGTTAGATGACGCCAACGCGATGATTGCCCAAGTGTTGCAGTTATCTCAGCATGGCTCGGTGACAACCCTTGAGGGACAAACGCTCTCGCTTGCGCCGGATACGGTGTGTGTGCATGGCGATAACCCACAATCGGTCGAGGCGATAAAACAACTCAGAAAGGCCTTAACACCATGACACTCAAGGTTGAGCAGGTCAGTGAAACGACGGTAATGATCCGGTTGGGCAATAAGATCGATCTTGCCTTAGTCCCACAGTTATCCGCGCTGTGTGAGCGAATCCAGCAACACTTTGGCCGTGGTGTGGTTGAGTTAATTCCCGCCTACACCAGCGTTCTGGTGGAAGTGAATGTTCGCTTACTCTCGCCAGAAACGTTGAAAACCTGGGTGATGAATCAAGGCGACTCATTGCGAGTCACCGACGACGCCGTGGGCGGAAAACACGTGTCTTTGCCGGTGTATTATCACCCCTCGGTCGGACCCGATCTGGCTGCGGTCGCCGAGTTTGCCGGCGTGAGTGAACAAGAGGTGATTGCGCGACACAGCCAACAAACTTACACCGTTTGTGCGATTGGTTTTGCGCCCGGCTTTGCCTTTCTTGCGTCGGTGGATGAGACCATAGCCATGCCACGTCATACCACGCCTCGTCATCAGATCCCTGCCGGCAGTGTGGGCATTGCACAACAGCAAACTGCGGTGTATCCGGCGGCTTCGCCCGCAGGCTGGCAAATTATTGGCAATTGTCCCAAGGTGCTATTTAATCCCCGTCAATCGCCCATGATGCCGTTTGATGTCGGTGATACCGTCTGTTTTGAGCCGATGTCAGAGTCTGATTACCGCGCGGCAGGAGGTCAATGGTGGCAGGATTAACGGTGCTCGACCCCGGCGTATTGAGCTTGGTGCAAGACACAGGGCGCTACGGGGTAGGCCAGCTTGGCTTAAGTCAAGGCGGGCCGGTCGATTGCCACGCATTTGCTTGGGCGAATTATTTACTCGATAACCCCGCGAATACACCGCTTGTCGAGATAACCATGGGTCAAGCACGTTTCCGTGCTGACCACGCGATGTCGATCGCCATCACCGGCGCAGACATGCAACCTTGTATCAATGGTCAGCGCGTGGGTATGTGGCAGACGTTGACGCTAAATGGGGGTGATGAATTGCGTTTACGCTACGCACGCAATGGTTTGCGCGCCTATCTCGCAGTACGTGGCGGGTGGGCGGTCGATGGTGCATTTGGCAGTGCCGCGACGGTGATGCGCAATCAACTCGGCGGCCTGCATTCCGGATTAGGTGAACAGGCGGGAGGCATGGCGCTCACCAAAGGAGATGTATTGCCTTGCCGACCGCATGCGCTGTTGCCGAGGGGGCGCGGTGTACCGACACGTTTTATTCCTGACTACAATGCCCTGACTCCACTGGCGCTTGTGCCGGGGTATCAATTTGATAGCTTCAGCGCCGAGGCGCTAACGGCATTTTTTGAGGGTGAATACACGGTCGATCAGCACAGTGATCGTATGGGCGTGCGGCTCAATGGAGCGAGCGTCGTGAGCAAGCAACCGGGTATTGTCTCCGAAGGCATTGCGCTCGGCGCCGTGCAAGTGCCCCCTGACGGTCAGCCGATTGTACTACTCAATGATCGGCAAACACTCGGTGGCTATCCTAAGCTTGGCTGTTTGACTCGTGCCAGTTTGAGCATGCTGGCGCAAACGCGACCCGGTCAGGCCGTGCGTTTTTATCCGGCGCGGCAGGCGGATGCATCGGCGCAATGGCAGACGTTTGTGCAGTTTTTTGACTGGCTGTAGTCCGAAGAAAAACGGAAAGATGAGCCTCTGGAAAACAGAGGCTCGTGAAGGGTAGTCACGCGCAAACAACGGACTAGCGGAAACGGCTAATTTGCTCGAGGGCTTTTTCCATTTGCGCAAAGTCAGGTGACGCGTTTTCTATCGGTCGGTTGGTGTTATCCATGTATTGATATTGCCCCCCCGCACCCACTTCTAAAATGGTGTCGTCGGTGACCAACGCATAGCCGCTGTAGTTTGACGATAACACCCAATCTTGCCCAGGGTTTGGTGCAAGTAAGTCATGACCAATCGCGTAGCTGGCCGGATCGGACGTTACGCCTAAGTAATGCTTCATCAGGGTGGGCGCAACATCTTGGTGGCTGGTTAGCTGCTTGCCAGTATCGATCTGTTTTGCATCGATGCCGGGGCCTATCATCGCGAAAGGCACATGAATTTGTGGGTCAGTAAAGTTACTGTTGTGCCCCCAAAAATTCAGTTGGTTGTCGTTCATTTCTTGGCCGTGATCGCCGGTAACAACAATCAAGGTATTATCGAACTCTCCGCTTTGTTTTAGCTCCTCAATGACCTTGGCCACCAAGCTATCCACGTAGCGCACGCTGGTCTTATAGCGATTGAAAAACGGTGTCGGATCTGTCTCGTTATTTAATTTGAGATAGTTAATTTCGTCCAACATTGGTTGATACTTGGGGGTAAAGTCCGCAGGGAAGTCATAGCCATGTGGCGCATCGTAAAACAAAAACGAGAAGGTGGGACGATTGGGGTCACGCTTTTGGTGCCAACGGATCCAATCTTGGGTCAGATCTGCGTCTAGCTCGGCGGGAGAGTCGCCTTCAGAACCGTTACGTAAATCGGACACCTTGGCAAACACGGTTTGGTTGAATTCCGGCTTTTCCAATTGCGCGGCGGTAAAAATACCCAGTTGATAATCGAGTGTCTGCAGACGATCCATCAGTACCGGAGATTGCTGATTGGCAAGAAAGCTATGCCAATAGGTGCCAGGCATGCCATAAAACAGGCCAAAAATGCCGGTACGGGTGGCGTTCCCCGTTGCAAGATGATGTGAATAGGTACGACCATTTTGTGCCAGTGCCCAAAGATTGGGCGTGTTGTCAGCATTGAAGGTGTCCGCGCGCCATGAGTCAACCACCAAAAACATGATATTTACCGGTTGTTCAACCTGGATGGTTTCTAATGGTGAAAGCGGGTAGTTCAGGTCGGCTTCGCGATCTACATCCATGGCTTTTTGGCGCGCGAGAGCTTGTTCATCAATCCAGCCGTTTTTGCGCATCATGCTGTTGGCGGTGGCTGGATAGAAAAGTGGCAAATAACGTTTCACCGTTGTCACGGGTTGGTACGCGTAGGCCGCGGCCCAAATATGAATCCCGTGGGTGGCGAGCAAGGTCAGAAACGTGAGCAGCGCAAATTTTTTGCCGACTTTGTGCTGGGAAGAAAACCGTGTCCGTGACAACGCAGCCAGAAGTGCCCATTGCGCCGCGAGGCAGGCAATTACGCCACCTATCACCATCAGCCAAGTGATCAGCGGGAAACTGACAATCTGCCCGGCGAGAATCAGATCCAGCACCATGGCGTTGATATGGAACCGGTACTGGGCAAACACGACGGTATCGATGAAAAGGGTGATCACACCCACCGAGGCTATCAAGGCGAGCAATGGTTGGCGTACCTTGGTTGGCAGCAATAGCAGCGGGAGTGTTACTAAGCCAACAATGGCGGCAAGTAAGGCCATCTGGCTAAAGGTACTGACCACGATAAAGGTGATGCCAAGTGGCTCAGTGGGAAAGCTAGGTAGAAACGCAAAGTAGCGGCTGGCTATTGCCATCAACACAAGGGCGTTAATAGCGATGAACCAGCTATGTGTTTGAAGTCGCGATTTAAAAGACATGGTTTCTCATCACAGTTGAGTTAATCAATTGGCAACGTAACGGGCGCGTTGCCGGGTTGTATGACGACGTGTGTTATTGAATAAGTGGGACACCAAAGTTATGCCATAAAATGGTAAGCCAGACCACACCCGCCAAAAGCAAACTGACAAATACCGCCGCAGAGCCGATGTCCTTTGCTCTGCCACTGAGCTCATGACGCTCTTCACCCACTCGGTCGACCACGGCTTCAATGGCGGAGTTAAGCAGTTCGACAATAATCACTAACACAATGACGCCGAACATCATCAAAGATTCCATCACCGGCAATTGTAGCCAGAGTAATACGGCTAACGCCGTTGCCAATAATACAACTTCTTGACGGATCGCGGCTTCATGGTGATATGCCGCTTTTAATCCAGCCCAAGAATAGCCAGTGGCTTTAATGATACGTATCAGCCCTCGTGGCTTTTCTGAGGGGGATGTATTAGCGCCCATAAATACATTCTCGTAACAATTTGATCGATAGGCTGGCATTTTACATTTAACCGAGCCAACTGCATAATCGGCGCGATAACTTAATTGGAATTTGTTATGCCTCTGTTTACTCACGCCCCACGCTCCCTGTGTTTTTTACGCCTATCTGCGATTGGCGATGTTTGTCATGCGGTCGCGGCGATTCAAGCCGTGCAGCGCCATTGGCCGCAGACGCAGATCACTTGGGTGGTTGGTAAAGTTGAAGCACAGCTTTTAGCTGGGCTTGATGGGGTGGAGCTGGTGGTGTTTGATAAAAAAGCGGGCTTAGCAGGCATGCGTCACGTTTGGCGGCAGCTGAAAGGACGCCGGTTTGATGCGTTAGTGCATATGCAGCTTGCTTTGCGCGCGAGCTTATTGACTGTGGGGATCGGCGCGCGCTATCGCGTGGGATTTCACCGCCACCGAGCGAAAGAGGGACAGTGGCTGTTTACCAATAAACGGATCCCCGACACCCAATCTTGCCATGTATTAGATAGCTTTTTCGCCTTTACTCAATATTTGGGCGTGCCGGTTACGCCACCGCAGTGGCAACTACCACTTTCTGAAGACGATCATGCCTTTGCCAAAGCGCAACTCGGTGACAAGCCTACTGTCGTGATCAGTCCTGCTGCGAGTAAAGATGAGCGTAACTGGTTGCCAGAGCGCTACGCCCAATTTGCCGACTACGCGGTCGGTAAAGGTTATCAGGTGGCACTCTGTGGTTCACCGGCAGCGCGTGAAAAAACGCTGGCCSCCCGCATTATTGCCGCTGCTAACGCGCCACTGGTTAATTTAGTGGGACAAACCAGCCTTAAGCAATTAGCTGCGGTGCTCGCACGCGCCGATGCGGTGCTGGCCCCCGATTCCGGCCCCGCGCACATGGCAACCACACAAGGTACGCCCGTCTTAGGTCTTTACGGGCATAGTAATCCGAAGCGGACCGGCCCTTATAACAATCTCGCGGATGTGGTCAGTGTCTATGAAACCTTTGCTGAACAGCAACATGGCAAGCCCGTCGAGCAATTGGCATGGAGCACTAGGGTGAAAGGCGATCATGTGATGGCTGCCATTGATACACAGCAGGTGATCGACGCGTTTGAAACCATGATGGCGAAGCAATAAAAAAGGCCCCGCGGGGCCTTTGTGGTAGCGATGCGAGTACTAGCTGGCGAGTTGGCGCAGCACGTAGTGGAGAATGCCACCATGGCGGTAGTAATCCCACTCAACGGCAGTGTCGATGCGGACGTTGACGTCAAACTCGATGGTTTTATCATCCCGAACCGCACGCACCTTGAGGGTCGAGGGCTCGCCGTTTATCTCCTCAAAGTCGAACACTTCTGTGCCATCCAATCCAAGTGATTCAACGGAATCACCCTCTTTAAATTGCAGTGGCAACACGCCAAAGCCCACTAAGTTAGAGCGGTGAATACGCTCGAAGCTTTCAGCAATGACGGCTTTGATACCCAGCAAGTTGGTGCCCTTGGCGGCCCAGTCACGGCTCGACCCTGTCCCATACTCTTTACCCGCAAGCACAACTAATGGCGTGCCGTCCGCTTGGTAACGTTGCGCAGCATCGTAAATACTCATTTGTTCATTGGTGGGCAAATAGGTAGTCATACCGCCCTCGGTGCCTGGTGCCATTTGGTTTTTCMAGCGCACGTTGGCAAAGGTGCCACGTACCATCACCTCGTGATTACCTCGGCGTGAGCCGTAGCTGTTGAAATCTTTTGGCTCAACGCCTTTAGATTTCAAATACTCGCCCGCAGGGCTATCTGGTTTTATCGCCCCCGCAGGTGAAATATGGTCGGTCGTGATCGAATCACCGACTTTCACCACACAGCGCGCGCCTTTGATAGGTTTCATCTCAGGCAGTGCCATGGTCATGCCGTCAAAGTACGTTGGCTTTTTAACGTAGGTGGAGTCAGGCCATGAATAAATCTCATCTTCAGGCACGGGCAGCTGACGCCATGCGTCTGTGCCGGCAAACACGTCCGCGTACTTGTCTTGGTACAGCCCGTCGGTCATTGCTGTCTGAATGGTTTGCGCGACTTCCTGTGGCGTTGGCCAAATGTCGTTGAGGTAGACTGGCTTACCGTTTTTATCCTGTCCGAGTGACTCGTTCAGAACATCCACGTTCATATTACCTGCTAGTGCGTAGGCCACGACAAGTGGTGGAGAGGCTAAATAGTTGGCTTTCACATCTTGGTGAATACGGCCTTCAAAATTACGGTTACCGGACAGCACGCTAGTCACCAATAAATCGCCAGCGCGAATGGCTTCAGTGATAGGCTCTGGTAGAGGCCCTGAGTTACCAATACAGGTAGTACAGCCAAAGCCGACGATGTTAAAGCCAAGCTCAGCCAGAGGTTCGAGTAAACCCACATTCTCTAAATAGGCAGGGACAACCTGTGATCCGGGAGCAAGCGAGGTTTTCACCCACGGTTTTGTTTTTAAGCCAAGCTCGCGTGCTTTCTTAGCGACCAGCCCAGCAGCAACAAGCACGGCAGGGTTCGAGGTGTTGGTGCAGGAAGTGATTGCTGCGATGACGACGGCCCCGTTCTCAAGCATAAATGTTTCTCCTTTATACTTGACTTGAGTATCGCCTTGTTCGCGCACACTGGGGTTATCGACCGCAGTTTGTCCACCTTCACTGGCAAAACTGGCGATCAGGTTATTTGCTGCCGCTTGCTCTTTTTCCAACAGCTGATCGAATTGGGTTTTGGCATCGGTTAATGCAATTCTATCCTGCGGGCGTTTGGGGCCGGCAAGGCTTGGAACCACATCACCGAGGTCGAGATGGAGTGTGTCACTATAATCAGCCACCGGCGCATCGTCATCCCGCCACAAGCCTTGTGCTTTGGCATAGGTTTCGACCAGCGTGATTTGATCGTCGGTGCGTCCTGTTAGGCGCATGTAGCTTAGCGTTTCTTCATCAATCGGGAAGATGCCACAGGTTGCACCGTATTCGGGCGCCATATTGGCAATGGTTGCGCGATCAGCCAACGGGAGTTTAGCGAGGCCCGGGCCATAAAATTCAACAAACTTACCCACCACACCGCGCTCGCGTAGCATTTGAGTGACGGTGAGTACCAAGTCAGTTGCAGTGGCGGACGCAGGTAGCTCGCCTTTAAGCTCAAAGCCGACCACTTCAGGAATGAGCATGGTGATAGGCTGGCCGAGCATCGCCGCTTCCGCTTCGATACCGCCCACGCCCCAGCCAAGCACACCTAAGCCGTTGATCATGGTGGTATGTGAATCTGTGCCTACCAGCGTATCCGGCATGGCTAGCTTATTGCCGCCTTGCGCTTCCACTAATACACCCGGAGCTAAATACTCGAGGTTCACTTGGTGTACGATCCCCGTGCCGGGGGGGACGACGCGGAAATTCGAAAAGGCTTGCTGACCCCAACGTAAAAATTGGTAGCGTTCGCTGTTTCGTTCGAACTCAATCTCGGTATTTTTCTGCAAGGAGTCAGGATTGCCGTAGTCATCCACCATGACCGAGTGGTCGATGACAAGATCAACCGCACCAAGCGGGTTGATTTTGGCTGGATCGCCTTTTAAATCGCGCATCGCGGCACGCATGGCTGCGAGATCCACCACAGCAGGTACGCCAGTGAAATCTTGAAGCACGACACGTGCAGGGGTGAAGTTTACTTGATCTTTACCGGCAGCATCAGCTTGCCACTGGCAAAGGGTTTTGATGTCCTCTGCTGATACATTCTTACCGTCTTCTTTGCGCAGCAAGTTTTCAAGCAGCACTTTTAGGCAGTAGGGCAAGCGGCTGATATTAAATTGATCAGACAATGCATCGAGACGGAAGTAATCATAGGTTTCACCATTGACGTGTAGGGTACGTCGCGTGTTGAAGCTGTCTTGGCTATTGGAATGAGATGTGTTGCTCACGGGTGCCTCCCCAAGTCCGTTATTGTGAGTAGAAGCGAGATGGATAAGGACACCTCGCTCGGGGGATTGCTTGTTTTTACAGCACTATTGTAAATGCGAGATTGATTTAGTTAAAGCTGAGTTACTATCGTGTGGCCGATAACTGCCATCGCTGAAACCTTTCTATTCAGGGTGAGGCTGTTTGTCGGGTTTGGCGATCATCGCGTCTTGTGGGTAGTAAACAACGCCACGTGGCTGACCTTGGCGATCGAAGAAAGCGTTGGGACGATGGTGACCGAGTAAACGTGCCCAGCCAATGCGGAGGGCGGTTCTGATCACTAAGCTAAGCGGAAAGCGAGGGTGGACATTTTTTTCTGGGWTGGATGAACGTGCGTCTTGTCCTTGTACGTACCAACGGACGGGGCCAATTTCTTCTTCGTTATCGCCTTCGATGTGATAACAACTGCTAATAATGCCGATAAAAGGGATAGCTGCGCTAATTGTGTTTGCTATCGGTGTGTGGCAACAGCTCGCGTACCAGCGACAAAGCCCTTTTTCGGATAATCTCGCGCAGGAAAGCTTATCTCTCCCTCGGTACACGCGTAACTGCGCTGGCGTGATTTGTAGGATTTCTGTGCCGCCACCGGGCCTTAGCTCGGTATGGTAACCCAGTTTTTCAGCGAATGCTTGGCAGTCTTTGCAGTAACAAACGCAACGCTGACTGCGTTGCGCATCGATAATTTCTCCCGTCACTTGGCCACAAGCACACTGGATATTCAACCTTGTCATTCTATCCTCTCCCGCGCATCAAAGCGTGTCTTACTAGTGTAGAGGATGAGCGAAAAACCGATGCAGAGTGTTTGATTTATAAAGCTATCTGAACATGAAATTCCTCTGAATCACGCAGAATGGCAACTTTTCGTGACATTTTTGTCCCATTTCCACCTTCTAAAATAGGGCAATAGACCAACTATGCAGTGATTAATTCTTTTGTTTAATAATTGTTAATCTTTGTAGTGGAGCCTTTCAACGGCTTAGCGAAATTTTTTAGACAAAAAAACTAAACGAGTGGTTTATGATCGATAAATATAGCGCTCGATCTGGAAATAACAGTGTATATGGTTGATGATTGGATGTATCACGTTTGTTAAGTAAATGTATTTCAAACGTATTGGTTTGAATGCGCGGCACAGTCGCGAAACAGGAGGAAGCCATGAATACGTCAACATTACTCATGCAGCTTAATCAACTGGACGATAATCATATCAAACAATTACAGCCTTCGTTTGATAACCTTCCGGGTACATCTCACGCAGACGGCGGTTATCGCTTGCGTCGTTATTCAATCGTGCATGCTTTCGATGGGGGCATCGAGAAGTTACCGACTCGCCCATTTATGCAAACATCTGACATCAATGAATTCCRAGGGGATGTGGCTAGAACCTTTGAGGATATCGAGCCCCAGACTATTCAGGCACCCGGCTTCCATGCCATGTGTCGGACATTCCGCGACCTTTACCAGCTTAGTGATGACAACGACATCGAAATCCACCAAATTCGTATTCAGGCGGATAATCAATCCGTGCAGGTTGCCCCAGAAGGGGTTCACCAAGATGGCTTTGATCATATCGCTATTGTGAGCATTGGCCGCGATAATATTGAGGGCGGAGATTTCCAAGTGTTCCGTCACAAAACGAGTGCACCATTGTTTAGCTTACCGCTGGAACCGGGGCAAATGGCGGCACTTGATGATCGTACATTGTGGCATTACGCTGAGCCGATTACGCCCATTGATAATCAGAAGCAGGGCACAATGGATGTATTTGTACTCACAGCAACAAGGAAGTAACGATGACACCGGCAGGTTTTTCACCCCATGCTGTTCGGGGCCACTTTCCCGCGCTCTCCCAAATTATTGAAGGCGAACCCGTCGCATTTTTTGATGGCCCAGGGGGCGCGCAAGTGCCCCGCGCAGTGCTTGACGCTATGGTGGATTATTTAGGGCACTACAACGCCAATCTGGGCGGCCAGTTCTTTTCTGGTCGTTACACGACCGAGCTTGTGCAGCGCGCGCGGGATGTGGCGGCCACCTTTGTGAATGCCTCATCGTCAGAAAGCATGGTATTTGGCCCTAATATGACCACCTTGACCTTCTCGTTGAGCCGCGCCATCAGTCGAGACTGGCAGGCGGGAGATGAGGTGATTGTCTCCGCGCTAGACCACTATTCAAACGTGTCCAGCTGGCAGCAAGCGGCCCACGACAAGGGTGCGGTTGTTAAACAGGTACGTGTTGATGAATCGACGTACTCTATCGATATGGCACATCTTGCCACCCTAATGACCGATAAAACCAAATTGGTTGCGGTGACATTAGCCTCAAATACCACAGGCAGTCTGGTCGATGTGGCAAAAGTGGTGGAGATGGCAAAACAAGTGGGCGCCAAAGTGTATGTAGATGCGGTGCATTACGCGCCCCATCACTTGGTGGATGTGCAAGCACTCGGGTGCGATTTCCTTGCCTGCTCAGCGTATAAGTTTTTTGGGCCTCATGTTGGTTTTGCCTATGTCGCGCCTGAGTGGGTACAGACGTTAAAACCGTACAAAGTGGAACCTGCGACTGATCAAGGTCCCGGCCGATTTGAAACAGGCACCCAAAGCTTTGAGGCGATAGCGGGCTTTATTGCGGCGGTTGACTATCTTGCACAATGGGGCAATCCGACGTCCTCACTGCGAGAAAGGCTAGCGGCAAGTTATGCGCAGTACCAAGCGCATGAGCAAGCATTGTCGGCACATTTTATCCAGTTGATGCGCGCTTATCCCAAAGTACGTATTTATGGTATTACCGACGATAATCAGCTCGACAAACGTACTCCAACGTTTGCGATACGCATAGAGGGAACAGAGCCGGCAGAGGTTGCGCAAGCACTTGGCGCGCAAAATTTGTGTGTCTGGAATGGACACTTCTATGCGCAAGGCTTGTGTGAACAGCTTGATGTTTTAGACAAGGGCGGTGTGATCCGCATCGGTATGATGCATTACAACACCATTGATGAAATTGATCGGCTACACCAAGCCTTATTGCCATTTATTAGCGATTAAGGTGAATGATTCTCTCAGGCGGCCAAAAGGGCCGCTTTTTTTTGATCAAAATTGACCTCGATTGAGATTTAAGTGTGAATCTATTCACAATGCAACCTAGAAACGTTAGCTCGCGCATAGGCGAATGTGCGGCTGCACGTTATGATCAACATCGTTACTGCTGTCCAAGAACCTGTTCAGAAAGAAATCATTTAAAAAAACGAAACCAATAATAATCAAGGCGAGACCCATGACTGAAGAACAAAACGCCTTTTGGCACCAATATCTAGCGACTCTTCCCGCGGACCAACGGCCAACTGATGATCAAGTGGTGGTGGACACCTTAAGTCATCACACGGTGAGAGCGAACGAAGTTGCGACATTGGTTAGTTTGAATAAAAAGAAAGCCCACTGCCGATTGCGCAGCTCTTTGGAAGAGAAAAGTGCGGTGATCCCGCAAAAAGGACATTATAAGATTGTTCTTAATGGTCACCAGCGACCCGTGTGTATCGTCAAAACCACTCAGGTGAGCTATTGCCCGTTCAACCAAGTCAGTGCGGAATTTGCGGCACGTGAAGGAGAGGGAGATGGCTCCTACCAGTGTTGGCACGAAGCGCATTGGGGGTACTTCTCCCAGTACGCCAAAACACACGGCCTACATTTTGATGAGCACTCGGATGTGGTGCTTGAAGAGTTTGAGAAAGTCTATCCACTCTAAAAATCAAAGCCGCGTAGAGCGGCTTTTTTAATGGTGATTCATCTTCATGTAAGTCCGAGGTGACTCTCCCAGCATGGTTCTGAAAAATGTGATAAACGCACTGTCACTGGCAAAGTGTAATCGATGGGCGATATCACCTTGCTTTTTTCCCGCGGCGAGTAGCTCTATCGCTTTAATGATCCGCCATTGTTGTCGCCATTGCTGATAGCTCATCCCCGTTTCTTTCTTAAACAAACGCGTGATCGTTTTTTCAGAGGCGCCGCATCGTGTTGCTGCTTCTTTTAACGGTGGGAGTACATCCATTTCGAGGAGCGGCGATAAACGATAATCCGCCGGCAAAGGCAACGTCATTGTTTCTTCTTTAGCGCTTGTCAGCTCATCGATACATACAGCGAGAAGGTTGGCTGGTGCGCCACATTGCCAATCCGTCGTAAACGGAGAAAGAGCAATACGCTCCAGAACTTCTGTCAGTAATGGTGTTGTCGTCAGGATCATTAACTGAGTAGGTAATTGGGTGATTACCCTTTGGTCAAAATAGATCGAGCGGTAGCCTACCGTGTGTTGCATCTCAACCCTATGCTTGCAGTGGCCCGGAATCCAGGCAACTCGAGTGGGAGGCAAGATACTGACTGAGTTCGCGAGGGTTATCCGCATACAGCCATGCTGACTAAAGAGTAATTGGCCTTTTTGGTGATAGTGAAAGCCTGAGTCGTGCGAGGTTAAGTCAGCACCGATCCCCAGCACCGAATTATCGAGCATATCAGGATCAAAGTTATCGTCGCTGTTGAGCCATGCCATTACAAATTGTCTTATTTTATAAACTTACTGTCTTTTATATTATAATAGACAAAGTGCTGATGTTGGTAGTCTAAGACCTCATTGTTTTCTTCAGAGGTCATTATGCAAACACGGACTTTTAGCCTGACTTTAGCTATGGCTTTAATGATGTTTCCGCAAATTGCAGAAACGATTTACAGCCCGGCGCTCCCCGAACTTGCTTTACACTTTTCGGTTACTCCCGATATCGCTTCGCAAACCTTATCTAGCTACTTTGTTGCTTTTGCATTTGGCGTTGTTTTTTGGGGGAGAGCTTGTGATGTTATAGGTCGTCGGCTGAGTATGCTCGCTGGTTTGGGGGTCTATGCGATGGCATGCTTGCTTGCCGTGTTTAGTTCTGATTTTAGCCTTGTTTTGATAGCCAGAGTCATGGCGGCTTTTGGTGCCGCGGTTGGGTCAGTTGGTACGCAAACGATGATTAGAGATTGCTATAGTCGTACCCAATTGGCGCGAATGTTCGCAGTGATGGGGATTGCCATTGCACTGAGCCCTGCGATTGGCGTGTTGTCTGGAGCGTTATTGGTGGGTTTTCTTGGTTATCAAGGGGTATTTATTGGGCTGGCTATTACGTCTGTAGGACTATTCCTCTACGCCTACCAGTGTTTACCTGAGACCCGAAGGGCTGATAACTCTCTTCCTCCGATAGTACCGGTTTTACGACGATTAATGATGGATAGTGATGTCTGGTTCAGTGCTGTCTTGGTGGCTGCATTTAACATTAATTTATTTGCTTACTATCAGCTTGGGCCTTTCTATTTTAGCGCTTTGCGTATCCCGCCCTCATGGTATGGCTACTCAGGTTGCATCTTAGCACTAGGGATTGGTATGGGAGCCATTATGAATAAGAAGCTTTTAGCAAGAGGCTGGGTGTATAAGCCGTTACTATTATTGTCGTGCCTCGTCTCTGCCCTAGGAAGTATTGTGGTTTGGAGGCTAGAAACCAGTCCGTGGTTTGTGATGCCTATGATATTCGTTGGGATGGCGTATGGGATTGCGATCCCTAACATCCTCGCATATGCGCTTCGCCACTACGCTGATTGTGTCGGTACGGCTGGCGCCCTATTCGGTATGCTCTATTATGGGTTAATTGGTATTGGATTAGCTAGCGTAGGAGCAGAGCAAGCTCTGGGGATAAGCTTGACTGTCAGTAGTATAGTCGCGATGTGCATTGGGTGGTGGCAGACAAAATCGGTCTGAACTGCGTTTTTAGGCGGGCACTGTCGCGACTAAGCCGATCAAGGTTTACTCACCGATATCCAAATTAATCTCATCGGCCCATGGCATGTCTGGCAGGGTATCTAAGTTGGCTTCATAGCGGGACAGGGTAAATTGCCCGTTGTGATTGCTAACATCATAGATCTCAACCATTAACGCACAAGCAATGTACTCGATAGCTTCGTCGCGTGAATAGCCGGTCATACGCAGGCGCATCAAGGTTTCTGCTACCTTTTTAGGATCTTGGTCGGTGATCTGATTCTCAACCACTTCAATCAAGTTAGCGATACTGGTACTGGTTTCATCTTGCATGGTATTGCTCGTTATGGGTGACAGTGACGTCATACTAGGGGATGCAAGCCTGAGAGGCACGGATTTTTTGTCAGCCTATGACGTCACTAACTTCATTTAGTCAACTCAATATGTTAATGATAACCATTATCGAAATGGTGTGGCGAATGAAAAGGATATAATCATGGCGAAAACACGTATCGAAAAAGATAGTATGGGTAATGTTGAAGTACCCGCGGACGCGCTGTATCAAGCACAAACACAGCGAGCCGTGAATAACTTTGCGGTTAGTGACCAGACGATGCCTGAGGATTTTATTCGCGCGTTAGCCATGGTGAAGCATGCAGCGGCAACGGCTAACGAAGAGCTGGGCTTACTGGATGGCAACATCGCACATGCGATTCGCCAAAGTGCCGAAGCCATCATGGATGGTGAGCATTTAGCGCAGTTTCCCGTTGATGTATTTCAGACCGGCTCAGGCACTAGCTCAAACATGAATATGAATGAAGTGCTGGCAACCTTGGCTTCTGAAAAGTGTGATGAAACGGTCAGCCCCAACGATCATGTCAATATGAGCCAAAGCAGTAACGACTCTATTCCTACGGCTATCCAAATCAGTGCCACTTTGGGCTGTGAAAAAGCCTTACTTCCCGCGTTAGCGCATTTACGAGACGCGTTACAGGAAAAAAAAAGCAAAGTCGGCCATATTGTGAAAACGGGTCGTACCCATTTGATGGATGCGATGCCTGTGACTCTTGGCCAAGAGCTAGATGCTTGGACTCAGCAGGTCGAACACGCGATGGTACAAATTACCCAAAGTCTATCATCGGTGCGCGCACTGGCTCAGGGTGGCACGGCAGTAGGGACGGGAATCAATGCTCATCCATTATTTGCCGAGCGTTTTGCCAAAGCAATCTGTGCGTGTAGCCACTCCTCATTCACGGCGAGCGAGAATCCTTTTTTTGCGATTGGTAGCCAAGATGCGCTGGTGGCATTGCACGGGCAGTTGAAGACAACCGCGGTTGCGGTCATGAAACTGAGCAATGATTTACGTTGGATGAACTCGGGCCCACTTGCCGGGCTAGGAGAAATTGAGCTAGAGGGGTTACAGCCGGGATCGTCTATTATGCCGGGGAAAGTGAATCCTGTTATTCCAGAGTCCGCTGCTATGGTTGCTGCGCAAGTGATGGGCAACGACACTACCATCACGGTGGCGGGGCAGTCGGGGAATTTT
This sequence comes from Salinivibrio sp. IB872, assembly GCF_001995345.1. NCBI lineage: Bacteria > Pseudomonadati > Pseudomonadota > Gammaproteobacteria > Vibrionales > Vibrionaceae > Salinivibrio > Salinivibrio sp. IB872. The sequence goes on from NZ_MUFO01000022.1 coordinate 41,337, forward strand.
GAGCTGAACGTGATGTTGCCTGTGATTGCTGCCAACTTACTGCAAAGTATTCGTCTATTGGCGAATGCAGCTCATCTGCTAGCAGATAAAGCGGTGGCGACCTTTAAAGTGCGAGAAGATAACTTACAGTCAGCGCTAGCCCGTAACCCTATTTTAGTGACGGCGCTTAACCCAGTTGTGGGTTACCTTAAAGCCGCTGACATCGCGAAAAAAGCGTATCAACAAGGCCGCTCTATTTTGGATGTTGCGGAGGAAGAAACGGATCTCGGCCGCGAGCATTTGTCGCAATTGCTTGATCCAGCCAAGCTCACCGAAGGCGGTATCGCTGAATAAATATTAGGGTGGGGGCGCAACAACAACACGGTTGCGCCCCGTCTTTTTGGCCTGATATAAGCAATCATCGGCTCGGTCAAAAACACGCTCTGGATGAACATCGTCAGTGTGGTTTTCAGCCAAACCGCAGCTGACGGTATAGGTAAGTGACTGGTCATCAATGTGAGAAACACTAGCGGCGATACGTTCTCGGATCCGTTCTGCCACATGAGTGGCATCGCGTGCGCACGTGTTGCGAAAGATGACCACGAACTCCTCACCGCCATAGCGAGCGACTAAATCGTTCTGGCGTACTGTGTCTGTGATGATGCCAGCGACATCTTTCAATACTTGATCCCCAGCAAGGTGGCCATAGTTGTCATTGATCTGTTTAAAGCGGTCAATATCGATAACCGCTACTGTGTAAAAGTAACGTGCGCGTTTAGCGAACTCATGCTCGATGGCTAATTCGGGTAGTAGACCGTAGCGGTTCACGGTACCGGTTAATGGATCAAGGCTCGCTTTTCTTTGCCAACTATCTCTAGCTGCCACAGCGTTTCTTAGTTCTGAGGCATGGATAGATATACTGATACTAACGAGCACTGTCGTGAATACGTAGATTAATAAAGCCAGAATGCCATCATCAAGATCTGGAATCGCAAAAGCGCCTAGACTGTGCGGGACCATCACTAAGATCGAAGTAATCAGGATCACAAGCGAAATGAGCAGTGTTCGCCAATACCCAGACGATGCAATATAAACTAGTAATGCGAGGATAATAAAAATAGCACCGGGGAAATAGGAAAAGCCCGCGATTGCGAGCATCAGAGCGCTTAATGTCATGCCCGTATTCTTTTTGTTTATCTTATCTAATTGAAACCCACCTCGTCGCCAGGTTGTGTAAAGACTCACCCAGATCAATAGAGACGTTGTATAGGTCATTGAGAATTCGATATATAGAAACTTTAATCTTCCCGGGATGAGCTGGTTATCTATATAGAGAGGCACCGATACGAGCAAAATCATTGCGACTGAGGGAATGAAGCAGGCGATAAGAATAAAGCGAAACAAGACACTCACGTTATCTAAGCAGTGCTGACACCGAGATACCCATAACTTTGCGGAGATAAACGCGATAACAGTAAGTAGGGCGCCAAATAAGAGCGACACTGCGACGTGCAAATCATCAATCCGAGAGGTGGCGGCGAGAGAGTGGCCAAGCGCACTGGTGATTAAAAATGGCACGAATAGTTGTCGACCGTAGTGATAAAATAGAACGACCGCGAGACCACTCGCAATATTAGTCAGTGTCGAGGTATGCACATCTACTAATACAGCAATATATCGCATATCAACCCAGATAAGGGCGCCGTAAACTGCGACCCAGAGCGCTAAATAGGAGAATGAAAGTGTGGATGCCATATGTCTCCTACAAGGTGTCGCCGATGATGAGCATTTTCAGTGCTTGATATAAACCACTTGATGGTGATGGAGTAAATATAGCAGAGCCGGCATGCACCGGCTCGGCAACCTGAGGAGGGGTGGGTTAATCTAGTTTCTTTAACGCGACGGCGTTCATACAAAAACGTAATCCAGTCGGTGGAGGACCATCGGGAAACACATGTCCCAGATGAGCATCACAGCTGGCACAGGTGGTTTCAATGCGTGTCATTCCGTGACTGGTATCTTTATGATATGCGATGGCGCTATCTTCGGCCGGTTGTGTGAATGAAGGCCAGCCGGTACCAGAGTCAAACTTCTCATTCGCATCAAACAACAGTGTGCCGCAACAAACGCAGCCGTATAGGCCTGGCTCAAACAAGGTACACATGCCAGAGCTAAAAGCACGTTCAGTGCCCTTTTGACGCGTAACGCGATATTGCTCGTCGCTGAGCTGTGACTGCCATTGTTGATCTGATTTTTCCACCCGCTGGCGCGGCGCCACATTACCTTGTTCGCTTCGTGTGACGATCTCTTGCCATGTCAGCATGATGTCGATCCTCTTGTGTGGCGGGCAACTGCCCGTGCTACAAAAACGCGTAGTGTTATGAATCTGAGTGCGCGATGCAAGTAGTACGGTGATGATTCGCTTTTAAGATCAAAGTTAAAGTGTGCCGATACCCCATCGTAATTCATCGTCTTGATCGTCTCGCACTTGGTCTAAATAGCCCTCTAAGTGTTGCTCAATCAGTTCGTCAGATTGCGAGAAAAAGGCAATATGAAAGACCGCATCCCCTTCATTGACAACAGGGAGAGTTTGTTGGCCAATCAAAATACCGCTTTGCGAGGCTTTGATTTCCACTTCATTGCTGCCAGCTGGGTCGCTGATGATACCGAGTATTTGTCCCTTAGTAACTCGTTCACCCAGCGCAATATGACTACGAAAAATCCCATCAGCTTCAGCGCGTACCCATCTCGTTGCACGTGCTGTGACGGGTTGATAGGGCAGCGCGCGCCGAGATTGACGTAGCATCCCCAAATGACGCATCACTCGAATGACACCCCGCACGCCTGCATTAATAGCGTAAGGTTCAAATCGCAGCGCTTCCCCTGCCTCGTAGGTAATGACTGGAATACCGATCGCTTCTGCTTCGGCACGGAGAGAACCATCACGTAAGGCGGCATCAACCATTACGGGAGCTGCAAAGGCTTTCGCCATCTCTGCCGCTCCTTCATTATCAAGATTGGCGCGGATTTGAGGCAGATTGGTGCGATGAATCGCTGCGGTATGAAGATCAATGACGTGCGTACACTGACTGATCACTTCATTAAATAATTGATATGCCATACGCCCGGCAATGGAGCCACGCTCGGAGCCGGGGAAAGAGCGGTTTAAGTCCCGTCGATCGGGTAGATAGCGGGACTTGTGAATAAAGCCAAAGACATTGACGACGGGAATAGCAATCAAGGTGCCACGAAGCTTTTCGGTATCGACTTTGGCTAATATTTGACGAACAATTTCAATCCCATTGAGCTCGTCGCCATGAATGGCGGCGCAAACAAGCAGAATAGGACCCTCTAACTTGCCGTTTAACACTTCAATGCTGACATTTAATGGCGCGTGAGTGTATAGGCGCGCCATTTCCAGTTCCAAGCTGGCATGCTCGCCAGCTTGGATTGTTTCGCCACCGATATCGATGGCATTGTTTTTTTTAGCCCTTGCCACGTGTGCGTGTCCTTTGGGGTTTAGCCGTCTTTTCAATATACTCGACGATCATGCCCGCGACATCTTTTCCTGTTGCTTTTTCAATGCCTTCTAGCCCAGGAGAAGAGTTGACTTCCATTACAAGGGGGCCGCGCTCGGAGCGAAGAAGGTCAACCCCTGCCACGTTAAGTCCCATCGCTTTCGCGGCCGCGATCGCGGTTCGACGCTCGGCTGGCGTAATACGGACAAGGCTTGCCGTTCCGCCACGGTGTAGGTTAGAGCGAAACTCGCCCGGTTGCGCTTGACGTTTCATCGCGGCAATCACCTTATCACCAATCACAAAGCAGCGAATGTCGGCACCGCTAGACTCTTTAATGTATTCTTGCACCAAAATATCCGCTTTTAAGCCCATAAAGGCTTCAATCACACTTTCTGCGGCTTTTTTCGTTTCAGCGAGCACGACGCCAATACCTTGGGTTCCCTCCAACAGCTTGACCACCACGGGCGTGCCACCCACCATAGTCAGCAAGTCAGCAATGTCACCGGGCTTACTGGCAAACCCCGTATGAGGCATGCCGATCCCTTTACGTGACAACAATTGCATTGAGCGTAATTTATCGCGAGAACGACTAATGGCAACCGACTCATTGACGGGGAATACGCCCATCATTTCGAATTGGCGCAGTACCGCGCAGCCATAAAAAGTAACGGATGCACCAATTCGAGGAACGATAGCGTCGAATCCTGATAGCTCCTCACCGGCTAAATGAATCATCGGCTGCGTTGAGTTGATGCTCATGTAGCAGCGTAGCGCATCAATGATTTTATATTCGTGACCGCGTTGTTCGCAGGCTTCTATCAGGCGACGCGTAGAATAAAGATTTTTGTTACGCGACAGAATGCCTATTTTCATGGTTTAACCGCTCCTACTTACCGAGCAAAAAAGAGTGCATGGGATCGACGGTCATTTGTCCCGCCATGGCTGTGCGGCCGAGTAGCATGCGAAAACGCATGTTGTCTCTTGCCGTTAGTGTCATTTCTATCGGGTAGCGTAATGTACCCGCTTGAAGTGTGGTTTGTATGACATACCTAAGCTGTTCATGACCTCCCGAGTCGCGAACAACGCGTCTGGCTACCACTTTGGCTTCAGCTTGGACGTGTGTTTCATCGTCACCTTGGTGAGGGTGAACCCAAAAGCGAACCCAAGCTTCTCCCTTTTGGTCGAATTCTTCGATCTTAAACGTATGCAGGCAAGAAGTCCGTGCTCCGGTATCAATTTTGGCTTTCACCCTAGCAATACCTAGGTCGGGGAGGGCGACCCACTCTCGCCAGCCGACGCTGACTTTAGGTGTTTTGTGTTGCACAGTGTTCATTTTGATCCGCTATAACAAAGTCCCTTCCTCTACCGTAGAAGGGATTACGATTACTCGTGGTAAGAATCTGAAAAATAAGCGATGATGTGTGATAACCATCGCATACATTTACTACGCATTGACGCAGATCTTATCGTAGTGTCAGCAGTATGAGGTGCACGCGGGTGCGCGCACTTACCGCTTTGCGGCAATACGAGAGAGTCTGGGATTCGTCGTGGCAACGTCATGGCATCTCTGGGCAGGGCGACGAAATAATAGTCGCTAAATACGCCGTGATGGCGTCAGAGAGCACACGAAAAGTTTCATGAAGGAAATACCATGCAAAACAGTGATAGACAAGAAGTAATTGAGGATTTGCTCTCAAAAGTTGATGAGGGAACGCCCGAAGTGGCACAAGAGATCGAGCAAGCCCACAGTCTTGATGACCTCGCTCTATTACTTGAGTCTTTGCCCGTTACTGATCGTGTGAGTTTTTGGGAGCAATTATCGCCTGCAATACAGCTGCCGGTGTTGGCGGAAATGCGTGCTGATGCGAGTGAAGCGATTATTCGCGCAGTGGATGAGGTTCGCCTGCATGACTTGTTTGCGGAACTGGATGCCGACACCTTGCTGGAGCTGCAAGATGTGCTCACCGAACCTTTGCTGGAAGAAGCATTGGGGCGCATGGATACGGAGCAAAAGCAACGTTATGCCTCTGCTCAGCAATATGCAGATAGCGAGGTGGGTCACTGGTGTGATCATCAACCATTAGTGGTACCCGCCAAAACAAAAGTGAATGTCGTGTTGCGTTTATTGCGCCGTGTGATGCCGAAATACTGTGATCATGTGTTCGTGGTTGATAGCCGTGGCGTATGGGTCGGTGCGGTGCCGATTAACAAACTCTTTGGGGCCGATGGCGTATTAAAAATCAGTGAGTTGGTGCGCGAACAATTCCCGAGTCTGAATGCTCGCGAGGATATTTATGTGAGTGCCGATAAGGTTGCTAGCAGTGAGGAAGTTGCCTTACCGGTGCTAGACGATGGTGGGATGTTGATTGGCCGGCTTGATCTCGGTACCGCGTATGAAATGCAAGCCGAGCGAGCTGAAGCACAAATTATGGCGACGGCGGGTTTGGATGAAGATGAAGATTTATTCTCCCCGGTGATGAAAAGCGCGCGCAACCGTGCATTATGGCTTGGGGTTAACCTGATGACGGCTTTTCTTGCTTCTTGGTTTATTGGTTTATTTGAAGCAACCTTACAACAAGTGGTCGCGCTGGCGGTATTGATGCCCGTGGTGGCGTCAATGGGTGGGATCGCCGGAAGCCAGACGCTAACCTTGATTGTGCGAGGCTTAGCATTAGGACAAATATCTAAAAGTAACTTAAGGCCGCTATTGAACAAAGAGCTGCAAGTGGGGTTACTAAATGGTGTACTTTGGGCGATAGTGATTGGTTTGATCGCCGGTTACTGGTTTAACAGCTGGGGACTAGGGATGGTGATTGGTGCTGCTATTGTCGCCAATATTATCAGTGCCGCCTTGGCGGGTATCTTTCTTCCGGTCATTCTCGATAAGCTTAAAATTGATCCGGCGCTTTCAGGATCGGTCATTCTAACCACGGTGACGGATATTGTTGGTTTTGTTGCCTTCCTTGGGTTAGGAACCTTGTTTTTGCTGTAAACCTTTACCAAGAAAGCAGGGATTGAAAAGCGCTCGCCGTAACGACGAGCGCTTTTTGTTATGAGTTTGCTGGTGGCGCGGGAGTATCTGAGGCAGCAGCGTCGGCGCTCTCTGGCCGTTTTCCGTCAGCGGCAGGGAGCAGTTTTTCGCAATAAAGCGTCATAATGTCTTCCCGTATTAATTGTTCGAGCTCGGCGGCGCGTTCGGTCGGACAGAACAGGCGGACGTGAACATGCTGTTCGCCGGTGTCGGCATGAGACAAATAAACGTGGGGCTCTGGACCAGGTAAATCGACACCCGCATGACGCTCAATCACATGGTTATAACGTCGAGCGACATCAAGAAAATCCTCGCTATGATCGTCAATACGTGCCAGCAGCGCGGGAATATGGGGATACAAATTAATATCGCCACGGATCACCAAGTGAAAATGATGATAGACATAGCGCTTCATAAAATTGAGATTTTTCACTGTGGTAGAGAAAAACAGACTATTTGGTAATGTCGCGGTTTTTCCGGTGTAGCAATAGTGCCCATGGTGGGTGTCAATTTCTTGAATTTTGGTCGCCATCAAATTGTGCTCGATCACTTCGCCGCGTGAGTTACCCACTTCAATCCAATCCCCGATACGAAATGATCGAGAACTAGCGCGTTGAATGGAGCCGGTAAAGCACAAGATAATTTCTTTCGATGCCACCACGACAGCCACTGCAATGGCAGTCAGCGAGAGGGCAAACTCGCTAATTTCCGTGTTCCAGAATAAAAATAAAAACAGTAACAGTAAGCTAAACGCCCCATTTTTAGTGCGAGATATCCACTTACGTTGATCTTCACTGAGAAAGTTACTGTCACCGCGAATATGACGCAGGATCAGGCGGCGAATAACGCTCACAACGACAACGACGCCGATGGTGGTCAGTAGCTTGTTATCGACCAACAGTTGGGCAATATTTTTTAACTCAGATAACAAAGTTGCTCCCTATTGTTTATTTCCCGAGCTTTGGCGCTATTCTGCCCCGTTGGCGAGAAAAATAAAACGTAAAGTTGCCGATACCTCAGGGCGAGGTATCGGCGTGTGAGGTGGGTGCTAATCTGTCATCAATTTGCTTTGTTGGATCATGGCATCAATCACTGAAGCGCTGAGCTCCTGGCTACTCAGGCCACTAATATCAATCTCGTAGGCTGCCGCCATATCTGCCACGCTGAGGTTCTCGAACACCACGTGCTGGTCGATTTGATTATCGCCTGCAGAGGCAATGTATAAGGTGGCTTCACCTTGATCGTTGTCCTCAAGGGTTAGATAGTCTTCAAGGCTTGCACCGGCTTGGTCTTCATCAATCAGCAGCTCGGAGAGATCGAGAGTGTCTTTTTGTACATCAAAGTCCGTAATGCGATCGACCGCTTCTGCGCCGACAGAGCCTTGGTCACCGTTTAAAAATGCGAAGGTGTCTGACCCAAGCCCGCCAGTCAGCGTATCGTCACCTTTACCGCCAATCAGCAAATCATCGCCAAGGCCGCCATCAAGCGTGTCATCGCCGAGATTACCAAGAAGGCTATCATCTCCCGCATTACCAATTAGGGTATCGTCGCCTGTACCGGCGGCGAGAATTTCACTTTGATAGCTGCCTTCTAGTGTTTGGTCATCAATGGCAATAATATCGACCAATGCACTGTCCACATAACTGCCGTTAGAGGTGGTGTATTCAAATTGATGTTCAGGCTCTGGCAACACCGCGTTCGAGCTATCCAAGGTAAGATAAATCTCGTAGCTTTCGGTCGTATTTAAAGCATTGTTGGAGACGATCTCAAAGTAGTAAGTGCCTTGTTGACCGGCGGTAAAGCTATTGCTGCCAGTATCTGGATTGAGAGTATCCAGCAGCTGTTGGTTTTGGTCATAAACCCTAACGCTGAGATTATTCAACCACCGATCATCATCAAAGAGTAAAGTCTCGTTTTGGTAGAGGTCCATTTTTGTCATGTCACTGTCGGTACCGTTTTGGACCGTACCTGTCAGAGCTGCGTTGGCACCATAGTTGCCGGCATCAATATGCGCCCATACCTCCTGTGTCATGGTTCCGAACTTACCACGGTCTAGGCTCTGTGCCTGTGCAAACGAGTTGGCGAAATCGCCCAGTTCGGATTCCGCAATAAACTCGGAGTCGTTACCGATTGGATCAAGGAAGGTTTGCGGACTCATTGCACTATCGGGCGTGAAGATGATGTCATCCGTGCCAGCTACCGACCCTTGTACCGCGTTACCGGTGGCTGTAATTGTGCTGCCCATCGATGGAATATCGTTATGGGTTAAGGCCAAACCGGGAATGACGATCGGACTACCATCGTGAATATTGGTAATCACTATATCGTGATTAGCATCAAGCCGCGCCTCGTAGTAGAGGTTAATGGCGACATTGACGTTGCTGGTATCGCCATCGTTGTCGGTAAGCGTTAGTGCTATTTGCTCTTGCTCGTTGAGAATATCTCTGTCGACCGCCACGCGATAGTCGTATTCGCCGGTATCAAGGTTGATGGTGAGGATACCACCTTTTTCGGTTTCAAAGGTCTGCTGTGCGCTGTCAGTCGCCGGATCATAATTGTACGTTTGTCCATCTAGGGTGAGCGCGGAGATATAACCACCGTCAGCCCCGAATAAGGAAACAGTATTGCCGTCATCATCCATCAGCACGAGGCCGCCTGACACTTGTCCACTTTCAATGGTTTGTAGCAGCGAGTAGGCGAGTTCATTTTCATCGGTGACCAGCAATACGTTGTCACTGGTACTTCCCGAACTACTTGCCGCGATGGGAGTTAGTGGCGATGTTGTAATACCGTCTCCAACCCCGACACTGAAGGACTCGTCAATACCTTGCGTACTCACATAGTTTTGCCATGCGTTTTGCAGGCTGCTGTTGTTTTCAAAGTCATCATTGGGCATCCCATCCGAGATAAAATAAGAGATGGTTTTATCCGCAGTCAGCCCTGAGGTATCGACAGTATTGATGATCTCGTTAAGCGCATTATCGTATCGGGTCCCGCCACCGGCATACAGGCCCTCGATTGCGTCTAATGCGCTGCCGATATCGTTAAGCATCCAACCTGAAGACTGGGCTTCACTCGAAAATGACACAATTTGGATGTTGAGATCGCCGAGCTTGTCGTATTCCTCCACCATAGATTTCAGTGCGGCTTTGGTTACTTCCATTCGAGTCGGTGAGTTTGGATCATTTGGATCAACCGGATCGGCCATACTGCCCGAAAGGTCAACGGTAAGAATCAGGTTAAAGGTCGAACTACTCTCTGCCGTGGCGTACAAGGCACTTTCGATGTTGTCAGGTGTAGGCGCATCATCTTGGACGTTGATGGTTAACGTTGATGAGCGATACGTGGTAGACGCCGTCGGATCATAGGTGGTGTAGGTGAAGGCTTCGCTCACGTTATCACCACTGGTGGCATTATTGAGTGTATAGTTGTAGTCACCCGCACGATAACCTTGGCTGTTGTCTTGGTTATAAACAGTCAGGGTGCCACTGGCGGTGGTGAGGGTTAAAACCCCATCACTGCCAAAACTCTGCCCGTTAACTTGATAGAGGTTAACATTGACGCCAATCCCCGTGTCATTATCCAACATGTTACCTTGGGTAGTGTGACTATTATCGTCGTTCACCAACCCTTGTTCGCTGACTGAAGCAATATCGGCGTTTAACTGGGTGTTGTTGTCATGGCCGAGTGTGAGCTGCGCCTGACTGGTATCACCATCGCTGTCGGTGAGGGTATAGGTGAATGCCTCATCATCCAAGGTGCTGGCATCTGTCGTCGATGGCACGGATGATTGATACAGGTAGCTGCCGTCAGGTTGAATGGTTAATTGTCCTTGCGATGTGGTAATCACAGTACTGCCGTTGACTGCATAGGTGGTGCCATTAAAGCTAACCGCGGTCACCGTGGTGGTATCCGCCCCAAGGGTATCAGCACCATCGCCAGCAGTAATAACGTTACCGCCTGTCGAGGCACCAGAGGCCACACTATCACTATCATCATGGGCAACCGGCGCGGAGTCGCTCACATCAAAGGTCACGGTTGTCCACTCGTTATTCTCGCTGCTTTGGTAGGAGAAGCTGTCATAGACTTGACCGCCGCCTGCATGATTCACCGCCGGTGCAGTATAGGTAAAACTGCCATCGGCATTGACGGTCACACTGCCGCCCAATGCGGTGGCGATGGTGGCAGGGCCGATCACAATTTCACTGTCACCATTTTCTCCTTGGCTAGCATTGGTGGCAACACGGGTGACAGTGGCCTGTGTGTCTGTATCGTTGCTAATCAACCCGTCGACACTGGCAACGCTACTGGTTTGCCCTTCGGTCAGCGCAAAGCTGTCATTTTCTAAATTCAACGTCACGGTGGTTGATGCCTGATCCGTGCCGTAGGTACTGATAGCGGTAATCGATAGCGTAATGCCAGTAATATCGGCAGGAGAGGCGAGATTGAGGCCACTCAGTTGCGCGTCCGTGAGCAGCCAATCGCCGCTGCTTGCCTCTTTTGTTCCTGCTGATAATACTGCATCATCCGGTAAGCCGCTGATTCGATAAGTGAGTGTTTCACCCGTTTCATTAGCGGTGCCGGAGATTGTTAAAGGCGAAAGAATGGCTCGAGACCCACCCGCTCCGGGATCAGTGGCGGAGATTTGTCCTGCGCTGTCGATATAAGTCAGTGATTGATCGCCACGGCTGACTGTGAGGGTAGGCGCAGTAGCGACCCCTTCGATGTTGAAGGTGACATCGTGGGTTAGGCTCGCATTTTGGGTATCGGTGGCGCGGAAGCTTACTGTCTCTGTCCCACTCCAATCGGCGACCGATGAAATGGTTGCGATACCATTCGCATCAATAGAGACGGAGACCCCACTAGGCACATTCGCCACATCAAAGCTTAACGTATCATTGCTGTCGACGTCCGAAAATACCGTGTTTAGATCAATGGTATAGCTAACAAAATCCTCTTGCAGAGTTTGTGTTGAAACGGCTTGAGTCAATATGGGGGCGTCATTAGTACCGGTAATGGTGATCGTGATCGTGATCGCTTGCTCGACACCATTAGATACGGCTACGGTGATTACATCTGTTATCGATTGTCCATTATCGAGATGTTGTACCGCAGCCTGGTCTAGCGTATAGGTCCATGTATTGTCACCATTAAGCACCAGTTGGCCGTAATCACCATCATCAACCACACTCAGAAAGTTAGTATTACCCGCATTGTTGACTTGAATAGTCCCAGTGGCTGTAACGGGAGAATCGCCAACATCGCCTTCAGTGACAGAGCCTGTAAAGGTACCGGTTATTGAGGGGTGTGCCTCTGCTGTGCCTGTAATCGTAATTGTAATCGTTTGTTGAGAGTTATCACTGGCTGTAACTGTAATCTCGTCTGTGACGACTTCAGCGGCAGCAAGGCTTTGAACCGTTGTTTGATCCAGCGTATACGTCCACTGCCCATTCACTAACTCAAGTTCACCGTAATCCCCGGATATCACAGTATCTGGAAAGGATGGAGTATCACTACCATCAGCATCCGTAATGGTTAGCGAGCCAGATACGGTGACTGGATCATCACCGACATCGCCCTCTACGACAGATCCTGTAAAGTCACCAGTAATCACCGGTGCATCCTCGCTACCGGTAATGGTGATGACAATGGCTTGCTCTGTGCCATCAGAGGCAGTGAGGGTAATGGTATCCGTCACTTGATCGCCGGCATCCAAATTCTGCACGGCAGATTGATCGAGGGTGTAGGTCCAGTTCTCACCAACTAGTTCCAGTGAGCCATAGGAGCCTGTCTCAGTGGTATCCGCAAAGGTGGGTGC
>NZ_MUFO01000023.1:0-44459 GCF_001995345.1 Salinivibrio sp. IB872
CATGACTCTCGAAAGCGGATATGGCGTCATTTGGATACATGCCAATACGAAACATATCTTGAGGCCCAAGTTCCACGTGCTGACTGTCCAAAGCACGGGGTTCAGACCATTTCTGTTCCTTGGGCATCTCCTRGTAGTCGCTATACCGAACTCTTCGAGACAAAGATTATTGAAACACTTCAGTTCACTTCTCTTCACTCTGTATCTAAAGCCTTTCGACTGAGTTGGGGAGCCATTGATCGGATAATGAAAARGGCTGTTTCACGAGGGCTCGCCCGGAGAAATTTAAATAAGGTAGAAGATCTGTTGGTAGACGAAACTGCCTTTTGCCGAGGGCATGATTATGTCACTGTGATGTCGAGCCGAACGGGCCAAGTTCTCGCTGTTGCCGACGGTAAAAGTGAACAAAGCTTAGCAAACTGCTATCGAGTGCTGCCTAACATCKCTAAACAACAGGTCCRCTCAGTCTCGATGGATATGAGCCAAGCTTTTATGAATGCAACCGAGTCCTTCTTTGGCTCACGATCTAAACGSCTGATTGCAGTTGATCATTTCCACGTAGCAAAAGTGCTCACCAAAGCTGTTGACGATGTTCGCAAGCAAGAGGTTAACCGTCTACCGCCATACCTTAAACGAGAGTGCTACAGAACGCGTTATGGCTGGCTCAAAAGAAATAGAAACCTCACCGGTCGCCTGAGAGAGCGTATAAACAGATTGGCCAAACTCATGATAGATACAAGCCTTAGCTGGTTGCTCAAAGAGCAAGCAAGAATAATCTGGTACGGAAGTTCGATCAGAAGCGCAAGGAATCAATGGCTAGAGTGGCTTGCTTTAGTTAAAGCAAGTGGAATTAAACCATTGATGACAGCAGCAGCGACAGTGAAAAAGCACTTACCAGCAATCCTTAATGCAATGCGGCTTAAGGCATCGAATGGCTTGGCGGAGGCTATAAATGCCAAAATCCAATAYATGAAGCTTAGAGCYAAAGGCTTTAGAAACAAACAACGGTTCAAGACAGCGATACTGTTCTATTTTGGGGGGCTTGATATGACTTTCCACCATGAACGATGAAGAGCCATATAAAAACAGTATCTTATTGTGTGCTGCCTCGCATAAAAATAAAAAGGCCAGCAAAGCTGGCCTTAATAGTGGTTAAACCATTGATTTACCGTTTAAACGTCAAGATTTTCCACTTTGAGTGCGTTATTTTCGATAAAGGCACGGCGTGGCTCAACTTGATCACCCATCAAGGTGGTAAACAGCTCGTCTGCAGCGACCGCATCTTGAATGGTCACCTGCATCATACGGCGACCTTCAGGATCCATGGTGGTTTCCCAAAGCTGTTCTGGGTTCATTTCACCTAGACCTTTGTAACGCTGACGCGATACACCACGCGTCGACTCTTTAATCAGCCAGTTCAGCGCTTGCTCGAAGCTTTCCACTTCTTGTTTACGCTCGCCTCGCTGCACATAAGCGCCTTCATCTAGCAGCTCATTAAGCGTTTCAGACAAGCTGGCAATACGTCCATACTCTTTCGAGTTTAAGAAGTCGTAACTCACCAGATACTTGTGATCAACACCGTGCGTCCTTACCACCAGCTCCGGCACCCACACTTGATGCTCTTCGTCTAAGCGGCAAGATGCTTTGTATTGACTTTCACCCGTTGACTTACGGTTTAGAATCGCAACGATGTTTTCAACCCACTTCTTCGCCGCCCACTCATCACGCAAGTCGTCGACCGACAAGCGAGGCTGGTACAACAATTCATTGAGTAGCGAAGCCGGATAACGGCGGTTCATGCGCTTAATCAGCTTGATCACACCATTGTATTCTTTGACCAACTTCTCGAGTGATTCACCGTGCATCGCCGGTGCTTCTGGATTCACAAACAAGGAAGCATTTTCCAACGCCAACGCGACTTGGTATTGCTCCATTGCTTCGTCATCTTTGATGTATTGCTCTTGTTTTCCTTTCTTCACTTTGTACAAAGGAGGTTGAGCAATGTAGATATAACCACGCTCAATCAGCTCTGGCATTTGGCGATAGAAGAAGGTCAACAACAAGGTACGGATGTGCGAGCCGTCGACATCCGCATCGGTCATGATGATGATGCTGTGATAACGTAGCTTGTCCGGATCATACTCTTCTCGACCGATACCACACCCCATCGCAGTGATTAGGGTCGCGACTTCTTGCGACGAGAGCATTTTGTCAAAACGGGCTTTTTCCACGTTAAGGATCTTACCTTTGAGCGGCAAAATCGCTTGGTTCTTACGGTTACGCCCTTGTTTGGCCGAGCCACCTGCCGAGTCACCCTCCACAATGTAGAGTTCTGACAGTGCTGGATCTTTTTCTTGGCAGTCAGCTAGCTTGCCGGGAAGACCCGCTAAATCTAACGCACCTTTACGGCGAGTCATCTCTCGTGCTTTACGTGCCGCATCACGCGCGCGCGCCGCATCGATAATCTTGGTGCACACCACTTTGGCGTCCGCTGGATGTTCAATCAAAAAGTCAGACAGGTGTTCACCCATGGCCGACTCAACGGCAGACTTCACTTCTGACGACACCAGCTTATCTTTGGTTTGGCTTGAGAACTTAGGATCAGGCACTTTCACCGACACCACAGCGGTCAAACCCTCACGAGCATCATCGCCCGAGGTCGCCGCCTTAGCTTTCTTCGAGTAGCCTTCTTTATCCATAAAGCTGTTCAGCGTACGCGTCAGCGCGGCGCGGAATCCGGCAAGATGGGTACCACCATCGCGCTGTGGAATATTGTTGGTAAAGCAATAGATGTTTTCTTGGTAGCCGTCATTCCATTGCATCGCCACTTCAACGCTCACACCATCTTCACGCGTGTGTTCAAAATGGAATACCGACGGGTGAATCGCGGTTTTCTTATTGTTGAGGTGTTCAACAAAGGCGCGGATGCCCCCTTCGTATTTGAAGTGATCCGCTTTATCTTCTTCGCGCTCATCCACCAGCTTGATCGATACGCCTGAGTTCAGGAACGACAGCTCACGTAGACGCTTGGCTAAGATGTCATAGTTGAAATGGATGTCAGAGAAAGTTTCTTCACTGGGCCAAAAACGGATACGGGTACCGGTTTGTTCGGTATCACCAATCACCGCCAATGGGCCTTGTGGCTCACCGTGGGAAAAGTTGAGCTGGTGAATATGGCCATCACGCCAAATGGTCAACTCTAGCTTCTCAGAGAGTGCGTTCACCACGGACACACCCACGCCGTGCAAACCACCGGAAACTTTGTAGGAGTTGTCGTCAAACTTACCGCCGGCATGCAATACCGTCATGATAACTTCAGCGGCGGAGACCCCTTCTTCTTCGTGGATATCAACAGGAATACCACGACCATCATCTTTCACCGAGACAGAGCCGTCTTCGTGGATGGTCGCCACGATATCGTTACAATGTCCGGCTAGTGCTTCATCGATCGAGTTATCGACCACTTCGAACACCATGTGGTGGAGGCCGGTACCGTCGTCTGTGTCGCCGATATACATTCCCGGACGCTTGCGGACGGCGTCCAAGCCCTTCAGTACCTTGATACTCGATGAATCGTATTCGTTGGACATTGAGTTACTCTCGCTTATTTATCCTGCGTTTATTTTGCCATGTTCCACATGAAACATCTTACTATTTTCGTCGCACATTTCCGCGACTTGATCGGCACTAATGGCGCTGACAAAAACCTGTGCGCCGGTGCGCTTGAGTTCGCTTGCCAATAGGGCTCGGCGGCGACTATCAAGCTCCGATGCAAAATCATCAATCAAGTAAATACAGGCAATTCCCTGTTGTTCACTATAGAGCTGGCCTTGTGCAAGTCGTAGCGCACAAACCATTAATTTTAACTGACCTCGGGACAACACATCATCCACTGGCGTCCCTTGCACCTTGATGCGCAAATCCGCCTTGTGCGGTCCGGAGACGGTGTATCCCATTTGTTGGTCGCGCTCAAAATTGGCTGCCAACAAGGTTTGGTAATCCGTGTCTTTCTCCCACCCTCGAGAGAAACTAAATTGTATCGAAAACTCGGGTAAAAAAGCCTCGCATAGTGCGGCAGCGCGCTCAGCCACCGCATCCACATAATCGGCTCGCCACTGGCTTATTTGCTCAGCCAACACCGCCAATTCCGCATCCCACATCCGGATGTCTCGGTAGCGCCGCGCCGTTTTTAGCGCCGCGTTGCGTTGTTTGGTGAGTCGTTTGACCCGCGTCCAGGCTTCGAAAAAGCCAGCTTGAGAATGAAACACACCCCAATCGATAAACGCACGGCGAAATTTGGGACCATCCGTCAGCAGCTCAAATCCTTCAGGGGTGATCAGCTGTAAAGGCAACACTTTCGCTAAGGCCACCAGCTTCTGCCCTTTCTCTTGACCTATTTTAACATCCGCACTGCCATCGCGGCGCTTTTGAATGCCGACAGGAAGCAAGATCGCATCTTGGGTTTTAACCCGTCCATGCACGGTTAAACTGGGCTGCTGATGACGGATCACTCGGCTATTCAGCGCGCTGCGGAATGAGCGTCCGTGGCCAAGAAAGTGGATGGCCTCAAGCACACTGGTTTTACCGCTACCGTTGGGGCCAATTAAAAAGTTAAAGCCTGACGACAGTTCGATATCGCAGGCTTCAATATTTCTAAAGTCGTGAACGACCAATCGAGTAAGCGCCATAACCTAGAGGCGGATTGGCATCACAACATACATGGCGTCATCACGGGCACAGTCTTCAATCAGGGTACTGCCCACCGCATCTGTCATCGAAAAGCGCACTTTGTCACAACGTAAGGTGTTGAGTACATCCAACACGTAGCTGACGTTAAAGCCAATTTCGATCGGCTCGCCTTGAAAGGTGACGTCGAGAAATTCTTCGGCTTCTTCCTGCTCAGGGTTATTGGCGGAAATACGTAACTCGCTGCCTTCAATATTCATCCGAACGCCACGAAATTTCTCGTTAGACAGCACCGCAGCTAACGACAGCGCTTGCTTGAGCTCCGCACAGTCGACCTCAAGTGTGCGAGAGGTGGATTGCGGCAGCACGCGACGATAGTCTGGGAAACGGCCATCCACCAACTTCGAGGTGAAGGTGACATTGCCAACCACCGCTCGAATGTTCGATGCGCCGATTTGGATATTAACGAGGTGCTCACTGTCATCCAACAAGCGCGCAAGCTCACTCACCCCTTTACGCGGCACAATCACCTGCTGCGCGGGTAAGGTATCATCCGTCGAGAGCTGACAAACCGCCATCCGGTGCCCGTCGGTTCCGACCGTACGTAATGTCTGCCCCTCTGTTTCAAACAACAGTCCGTTGAGGTAATAGCGTACGTCTTGGTTTGCCATCGAAAACTGGGTCGCGTCAATTAGGTGACGCAACTTATCTTGTGGCAGCTGCAAACTTACATCTGCCTGCCACTGCTCGATGTTGGGATAATCATTAGCCGGCAATGTCGACAGCGTAAAGCGGCTACGTCCCGCGCGTACCACCACACGATCGCCTTCTTGCGCAACCGTAATTTGGGCTTCACTGTGTAACCCTTTAATGATGTCCATAAACTTGCGCGAAGGCACTGTAATCGCACCGTCGAGGTGATCGCCTTCCAACGGCGCGGTGGCATTCAGCTCCACTTCCATGTCCGTTGCTGTCAACGTCAATGCCTGATCAGCCACTTGGATGAGTAAGTTACTGAGAATAGGCAGCGTGCTTCGCCCACCCAGTGCGCCTGATACTTGTTGCAGCGGCTGTAGCAGCTGCTCTCGCGTAAGAGTAAATTTCATAATTAAGAGGACAATGTTCGAATCAGGTTAGAGTAATCTTCTTTAATGTCGTGGCTTTCTTCACGGAGCTGCTCGATTTTACGACACGCATGCAGCACGGTGGTATGGTCACGGCCACCAAAGGCATCACCAATTTCTGGCAAACTGTGGTTGGTTAGCTCTTTGGACAAGGCCATCGCCATTTGACGAGGGCGCGCGACCGACCGTGAACGACGCTTCGACAATAAATCCGCCATCTTGATTTTATAATACTCAGCGACTGTTTTCTGAATATTATCAATGGTGACCAGTTTTTCTTGCAAGGCGAGCAGATCTCGCAACGCTTCTCGGACAAAATCGATGGTGATCGCACGCCCGGTAAAGTTCGCGTTGGCAATCACGCGGTTGAGGGCCCCTTCAAGCTCTCGGACGTTGGAGCGTAAGCGCTTGGCGATAAAGAACGCCACCTCATCCGGTAAACGAATCGCATGATCTTCGGCTTTTTTCATCAAAATCGCCACTCGCGTTTCCAGCTCTGGCGGCTCAATGGCGACTGTCAGGCCCCATCCGAATCGCGACTTTAAGCGATCCTCAACCCCGTTGATCTCTTTAGGATAGCGGTCAGAGGTAAGAATGATCTGCTGGTTACCCTCAAGCAACGCATTAAAGGTATGGAAGAATTCTTCTTGCGAGCGTTCCTTGTTGGCAAAAAATTGAATGTCATCGATCAACAGTGCATCGACACTGCGGTAATAACGCTTAAATTCTTCAATCGCATTATTTTGTAGCGCCTTCACCATGTCTTGCACGAAACGCTCTGAGTGCATGTACACCACGCGCGCATCCGCTTTACGATCGGAAATCGCATTACCCACCGCATGCAACAAGTGAGTTTTACCTAAGCCCGTGCCGCCATAAAGAAAAAGCGGATTATAGGCCGCCCCTGGGTTATCCGACACCTGACGCGCCGCCGCTAACGCTAACTGGTTAGACTTACCCTCAACAAAGTTATTGAACTTGTGCTTGGGGTTCACGTTAGAGCGATGATTGACATCCGACTGAACGGGTGACGGCGCCGGTTCCCACACTCGACCTCGGCTCGGAGCCGGCTGGGCTTGCTGTGGTGCGGGCGCCGCTGCCGGTCCGGCTGGCGCCGCCGCGGGCGCTGCAGACACAGGTTTGCTGCCCACTTCAAACCGCAGCATGGGCACGTCGACGCCACAAAACTCGTTCAACAGCTGGTTAATTTGATGCAAGTATTTGTCTCGCACCCAATCAAGCACAAAGCGGTTTGGGGCGAACAGGGTCAACGTATTGTCATTGAGCTCGGCTTGTAACGGCCGCACCCACATACTGAATTCTGTTGCAGGTAGGTCTTCCTGAAGGCGCTCAAGACACTGCAACCAAAGCGATGATGACACGTTTGACTCCACGCAGTTATACCGAAAAAGAAAAGGTCACAATGGTACTCCTGTCAGGCGAAGATCGCCACCCACAAGATCCCGAAACCAGTGAATAAGATCGGAGTTATTCACATAGATCCCACAGATATACCATGGATCGCCACAAGGTACCCGCTTTTTACTCACAAGATTGCACACATCTCCTTAATGAGACGCGCGCGGAGAATAAAGTTATGGCTCATAACCAGACGGTATTTCTCGCCAGTGATCGTTCACTTCTATGATACGCGTCCTATTATTGAAGTTGTCATTACGGATTATTGTCATGAGTAAATGGATCTTGAGCACCTTGCTAAGTGTGAGCATGGTGATTTCAGTGCCCGCGTTCGCCAAAGAAACCGTGAAAGTGGGGATGTCTGGGCGCTATTTCCCTTTCACCTTTGTGAAGCAAGACCAGCTGCAAGGGTTTGAAGTTGACCTTTGGGATGAGATTAGCCGCCGCAATGACTACCAAGTCGAGTATGTGACCGCTAACTTCTCTGGCCTGTTTGGTCTGTTACAAACCGGGCGCATCGACACCATTTCTAACCAAATCACCATCACCGACGAGCGTCAGACAACCTATTTGTTCACCGACCCGTATGTGGTCGACGGCGCACAGATCACGGTTCGTAAAGGCAATGACACGATTCAGTCCGTGGCTGATTTGAAAGGCAAAACCGTTGCAGTAAACCTTGGCTCGAACTTCGAGCAATTGTTGCGCGAACACTCGGCAGCCGAGGATATCGACATTAAAACCTACGAGACCGGGATTGAACACGATGTCGCCCTCGGTCGGGCCGATGCGTTTGTGATGGATCGCCTGTCAGCCATGCAGCTGATTAAAGAATCGGGCTTGCCACTTCAACTGGCCGGACAACCGTTTGAAACCATTGCCAATGCTTGGCCATTTGTCGACTCAGCACGCGGTCAGCGCCTACGTGATGAAGTGAACACCGCCCTCTCAGCCATGCGAGAAGATGGTACCTTGGCACAGATTTCTGTTAAGTGGTTTGGCGGCGACGTTACTAAAAAGTAAGTATTTACTCACATAAATAGGCCCGCTTTGGCGGGTCTGTGTATCTAAAGGACAGACATGGCGTTTGATTTTGACTATATGGCCTCTCTGTTCCCGTTACTGCTGAAGTATCTGGGGATCACGTTAGAGATGGCGGTGTGGGGATTAGTGTTTGCACTGATTTTGGCAGTGACGATTGCACTGATCCGCGTGTTTCGCCTACCGGTTTTCAATGGCCTCGCGCAACTGTTTATTAGTTTCTTTCGCGGTACACCACTTCTGGTTCAGCTATTTTTACTGTATTACGGTCTGCCTCAGGTCATCCCCGCGTTAGTCGGAATGGATGCTTTCACAGCCGCGGTAATCGGGATCAGCTTACACTTTTCTGCTTATATGGCCGAGTCAATTCGTGCCGCCATTACCAGCGTGGATCGCAGCCAAATGGAAGCCAGTCTGGCCATTGGCATGACGACTCGCCAAGCCATGCAGCGCATTGTGTTACCACAGGCAGCACGGATCGCACTTCCCTCTCTGATGAATTACTTCATCGATATGATCAAAGCCACATCACTCGCCTTCACGCTCGGGGTGGCAGAAATCATGGCGAAGGCGCAGATGGAAGCATCGTCGAGCTTTAAATTCTTCGAAGCCTATTTGGCGGTCGCACTGATCTACTGGGCGGTCGTGGTCGCTTTGACCCGAGTGCAACTTTGGGCAGAAAGCCATCTTAATAAGGCGTACCAACGATGATTAAGATAGAAAAGCTTAAAAAAGTCTACCAAGGCGTCGCGGTACTTGATGGCATCGATTTGTCCATCGAGCGTGGCGAAATCGTGTGTATTATTGGTCCGAGCGGTACGGGAAAATCTACCCTATTGCGTTGTATTAACTTCCTAGAACGCGCGGAGCAAGGGGTGATCAGTATCGGCGATCAGCGTGTTGATAGTGGCGATGCAAGCACCCGTAAACAGGCGATTTTGGCGTTGCGGCGCCAGACAGGCTTTGTGTTTCAAAATTATGCCTTATTTGCTCACCTCACGGCACGAGACAATATCGCCGAAGGGCTGAGAACGGTAAAAGGCTGGTCTAAAGAGGCAGCACGTCAGCGCGCGCAACAAATTCTCGACGACATAGGCTTGGGTGATAAAGGAGACCATTACCCCGCTTCCTTATCGGGTGGACAGCAACAACGGGTTGGCATTGGCCGAGCGATGGCACTTGAGGCCGAATTACTGCTTTTCGATGAGCCTACCTCTGCATTAGACCCAGAGTGGGTTGGCGAAGTATTGGCGTTGATGAAAAAGCTCGCCACACGCCACCAAACCATGCTGGTGGTCACTCACGAGATGCAGTTTGCTCGCGATGTTGCTGACCGCGTGGTGTTTATGAACGACGGCCACATCATAGCCCAAGGCACACCGGATTGGCTGTTTAATCACTGCGCCGATCCACGCTTGCATAAGTTTTTGAATCAAGTCGGGATCGCGTCTTAACTGGCGATCGTAAACGAAGGATCCTTGCGATCTCTGACTGAGCGCTTATAATTCCCGGCCCGGAGTGGCATCGGTTTAGTGATTGACTAATCGTTAGTCAATGGCTACAATCCGCCCTCTTTGTTGAGAGGCGTCGGAGACATTGGCTAAGGTATTGCCTGTTGCTAACCTCCCACGTCGGGTTAACAAACCTAACACTGATCAGTAATAAAGGTAGAAACCATGAAACGCACTTTTCAACCTTCAGTTCTAAAGCGTAAGCGCACTCACGGTTTCCGTGCGCGCATGGCGACTAAGAACGGCCGTAAGGTCATTGCCGCTCGCCGTGCGAAAGGCCGCAAGCAGCTTTCTAAATAATCCGCAGTGATTTGTGAATAAGCTCGCTTATCCTCGGGAGTTACGTCTGCTAACTCCCGAACATTTCAGTGCCGTCTTCCAGCAACCGCATCGCGCAGGTTCGCCGCACTTAACCATACTCGCCCGATCTAACTCGCTCGACCACCCACGTCTCGGTCAAGCTGTTCCGAAAAAGCAAATCAAACTTGCCGTTGATCGCAACCGCTTTAAACGTGTGGTTCGCGAGAGCTTTCGTTTACGTCAGCATCAACTACCGGCGAAAGATTTTGTGGTGATCGCGAAAAAAAGTGCCAACGACCTAAGCAATCAAGCGCTGCGAGACGAATTGGACAAGTTATGGCAACGTTTGTCGCGACCGCCGCGCAAAAAGCGCTCATCGCGCTGATTCGGGGATATCAACTGGTGATCAGCCCATTGATTGGGCCACGATGCCGGTTTACACCAACCTGTTCCCACTATGCCATCATGGCGATTCAATCCCATGGTGTGATAAAAGGGTGTTGGTTGGCAGGCAAACGTCTATTAAAATGCCACCCTTTGAATGATGGCGGTTACGATCCCGTGCCGCCTTGCGACCACCATAACAGAGACAATTAACAATGGATTCCCAACGTAATATCCTGTTGATTGCCCTATTGTTCGTTTCTTTCATGCTGTACATGGAATGGAACAAACCAGAATCCCCGCAGCCGCAGGGACAGGGCGTTGAGCAGCAGCAAACCACTCACAGTGACGTGCCTAGCAGCGACAATGGCGATACCACGTCTCTCGATGCACAGCCTGTCTCTGACAAGCTCGTCACCATCAAAACCGATGTATTAACACTTAAAGTGGATACACAAGGCGGTGATGTT
Source organism: Salinivibrio sp. IB872 (assembly GCF_001995345.1). NCBI lineage: Bacteria > Pseudomonadati > Pseudomonadota > Gammaproteobacteria > Vibrionales > Vibrionaceae > Salinivibrio > Salinivibrio sp. IB872. The sequence continues at coordinate 10,936 of NZ_MUFO01000023.1, forward strand.
GTGCACGCCGAGCTGCCTCAGTACGATGCTGAGCTCAACTCTGACAATGCCTTCACGCTGCTGCACACCAAGCCCGATCACACCTTTGTGGCGCAAAGCGGTTTAATTGGTGCCAATGGTATTGATACCGCGCAAGGCCGTGCCCAGTATCAGGTGGCGCAAAACACCTTTACCCTCTCTGACGACCAAGACACCCTGCGTGTGCCGATGACGGTTGAAAAAGACGGGATCACGTACACCAAAACCTTTGTGTTTAAGCGTGGCAGCTATGCGGTGGATGTGGAGCACACCATCGATAACCAAACCGATGCCAACGCCAGTGTCACCATGTACACCCAGCTAAAACAAAACCTGCTGGACGACGGCGGTAGCTTAACCATGCCAACCTACCGTGGTGGCGCGTACTCTACCGACGATAAACGTTACGAAAAATACAGCTTTGATGACATGCAAAGCAAAAACTTGAATGTGACGTTTAACCAAGGTTGGGCAGCGATGATCCAGCACTACTTTGCTACCGCGTGGATCCCACGTGCAGACAATAATGTGCTGAGCACCCGTACTACCGCCAAGTATGGTTATATCCAAACCAAAACCAGCGATACCATTGCAGCAGGCACCAGTAAAACGCTCACCGCAACCTTGTGGGTTGGTCCGAAACTGCAAGAGCAAATGGCCGCGGTGGCGCCAAGCCTAGACTTGGTAGTCGACTATGGCTGGCTGTGGTTTATCGCTAAGCCACTACACTGGTTGCTCTCGACGATTCAAACCTTCGTCAGCAACTGGGGTATCGCAATTATCATGCTGACTTTCATTGTCCGTGGTGCCATGTACCCACTGACCAAAGCGCAGTACACCTCGATGGCGAAAATGCGCATGCTGCAGCCTAAGCTGCAAGAAATGAAAGAGCGTATCGGTGACGATCGTCAGCGCATGAGCCAAGAAATGATGGAGCTTTACAAGCGTGAAAAAGTGAACCCCTTGGGTGGCTGTTTACCGCTGGTACTGCAAATGCCTATTTTCATTGCGCTTTATTGGGCACTGATGGAGTCAGTTGAACTGCGCCATGCGCCTTTCTTTGGCTGGATTCAAGACTTGTCGGCACAAGACCCTTACTACGTGTTGCCAATTCTGATGGGCGCCTCTATGTTCCTAATCCAGAAGATGAGCCCAACCACAGTCACTGATCCTATGCAGCAGAAGATCATGACCTTTATGCCTGTGGTCTTTACCTTCTTCTTCTTGTTCTTCCCATCCGGTCTGGTTCTATACTGGTTGGTATCGAACATCGTGACGCTTATCCAGCAAACCTTGATTTATAAATCGCTGGAGAAAAAAGGCCTTCATTCCCGCTCGTAAGTTAGGCCGCGTCAAGCAATAATAAAAAGGCGACCACGCGGTCGCCTTTTTCACGTTTACGGCCTTTAGGCCTGTCACCGACATCAAGAGTGCGCAATATGGCTCAAACCGACACTATCGTGGCACAAGCCACAGCAACAGGCCGCGGCGGCGTAGGGATTGTCCGCGTGTCCGGCCCTCTCGCTCATGAGATTGGTACAAAAATGACGGGACGCGAGTTAGTGCCTCGTCGTGCGGATTATTTGCCTTTTCTCGATCAGGAAGGTCAACCTATCGATCAAGGCATTGCCCTATTCTTTAAAGGCCCCAATTCATTCACAGGTGAAGATGTTCTAGAGCTGCAAGGTCACGGTGGCCCGGTGATCATGGACATGCTTATTCAACGAATCAGCGCCTTTGACGGCGTACGAGCAGCCCGACCCGGTGAATTTTCCGAGCGCGCCTTCTTAAACGATAAACTGGATTTAGCCCAGGCCGAAGCAATCGCCGATTTAATCGATGCCAGTTCAGAACAAGCGGCTCGCTCTGCGTTGCAGTCCCTGCAAGGGGCCTTTTCCAAGCAGGTCAACCAACTGGTCGAAAAAGTGATTCATCTGCGCATGTATGTGGAAGCGGCCATCGACTTTCCTGATGAAGAGATTGATTTTCTCTCTGACGGTAAAGTGGCCAGCGATCTTGGGCATATCATTGAGCGTCTCGCCCTGTTGCGTAAAGAAGCCAATCAAGGGGCGATTATGCGCGACGGGATGAAGGTGGTCATTGCCGGACGCCCGAATGCCGGTAAATCCAGCTTGCTCAATGCCCTTTCCGGTAAAGAGAGCGCGATTGTCACCGAAATCGCAGGCACCACCCGCGATGTGCTCCGTGAGCATATTCACATTGACGGTATGCCACTGCATATCATCGATACCGCCGGCTTACGGGATGCCTCGGATGAAGTGGAGCGAATTGGGATTGAACGCGCCTGGAGTGAAATCGAACACGCCGATCGGGTATTGTTTATGGTCGATGGCACCACAACCACAGCGACCGACCCGGCCCAAATTTGGCCAGAATTTGTCTCTCGCTTACCCGAAGGCATGGGGATGACGGTGATCCGCAACAAAGCCGATATCACTGAAGAGCCACTCGGTTTGTGTGCAGTCAGTGAGCCTGCACTAATCCGCTTGAGTGCCAAAACCGGAGAAGGCGTTGATGCTTTACGCCAGCATCTAAAAGCCTGTATGGGCTATGCTGGAGGCAGCGAAGGCAGTTTTATGGCACGTCGTCGTCATCTGGATGCACTCGCCAACGCCGCACACCACCTCGACATCGGCCAAGCGCAGCTAGAAGGCTATATGGCAGGCGAAATCCTTGCCGAGGAATTGCGCTTAACTCAACAACACCTCAACACCATTACCGGTGAGTTCACGGCTGACGATTTGCTGGGCAAAATTTTCTCCTCGTTCTGTATCGGAAAATAATTATCCCCAGCTCCTTCCAGGGATCCTTATCGCGAGGATCCCTTATTCTGGCGGCGCTGATCGCGGTTATCCTCAAACTAAGATCCTGACTTATCCCCACAGTTTTCACCATGATCTGCTACGTTAATAGAGCGTCTAGCTGGAGGTGAAATGCTCTCGTCCTTAAATCCTATCTTATCGATCGGTTTAACCCGTCAGAACCAACTCATGCGCCATCAGATTCGAATGACCAATCTGTTAGGGCTTATTTGTGTGCTCGGCACACTTATCTTCTCCGCGCTCTACTGGTTTGCCTTTCAAAGCCTCATCGCCGCGTGGCACAACCTCCTCTATGCAGGCTTGTATGTGGGCGTATGGGGGATAATGGCAGCGGGTCGTTGGTCGATTGCGCGCTATTGGCTCTTTGGGGTGTTCTTTGCCCAACAGTTTGTGATGTCTTACTGGGTACTGGATGCGAACAGCCAAAACGAGCTGTTACTGCTGGTGGTACCGACTGTGGTAGTTTTAGTCTTTGAGCCCACAGAGCGCTTTGCTCGCTACGGACTCGCATTGGGCGCCATCGCGTTGATGTTCGCCGCGCAAGTGCTTCCCGCCCCCACGCCGTTAGTTTATATCTCTAGCCTCCACGCACAGACCCTCTATTTAAGTGTGGTATTAGTGTTTGTCGCACTGTCCGTAGTACTCATGGATTTTTATTTATTTGATTTATATGCCATTAATCGCCAAGCCCGTCAGCAGATTCAACGTGATGCCCTTACCCAAACGTGGAGCGCCAGCTATTTCTACCAATGTGTCGCGCAGCACGGTCGCACGACCTCAGACAATCCGCTGGCCGTTCTGTGCATCAATCTCGATGGTTTTCAATCTCTTAATTGGCGATATGGCCGCGATACGGGTGATCAGCTCCTTCAATTTACCGCCCAACTTCTTACTCGCCACCTACCGCATGACGCCATCATCAGCCGCACCCATGCCGATCAGTTTTTGGTTATGTTGGCGGGACAAGCTTGCTTAGCTGCTCCCCATTGGGCCGCTCAGTGCCGACAAGCCATTGCGGAAACGCCTTTTACCTTTGCTGGCGGCGCTTGTGCGCTCACCGTATCGATTGGCTTTGTGCAACAAATGGAAGGAAAAATCTACGCTATTCCCTTGATTGATCAAGCCACTCGGGCGATGACAGACGCCAAATTCGCAGGGGGCAATCAAATTGTTTGCCATCCCAGCAACGCCCCTGATTTTGCTACACCTTCATCGATTGACTCTGAACCCAACTGCCGAAATACTAGTCGCGATAACCCGTGAATAATGAGGACAGTATGGCAAATGTAACCATCATCACCGGCAGTACGCTCGGCGGTGCAGAATATGTCGGTGATCACCTTGCCGATCTCCTGCAAGCAAAAGGCCATCAGGCCCACGTCGTCAATGAAGGGATCCTCGATGATGTACTAAGCGCCAGTACATTGTTGATCGTCACGTCCACCCATGGGGCTGGCGACTTTCCAGATAGCATCGCGCCTCTGATGGAGCAGTTAATGAGCGAACGGCCACTGCTGCGCGATCTCCATTACGGTGTGGTCGGCATTGGAGACTCAAGCTATGACACCTTCTGCGAGGCCGGCATGAAGGCCGATGCCTTGTTACAAGACCTTGGCGCTGTCAAAGTCGGAGAACGAGTCGATATTGATATTCAAGCGCATCCGGTCCCTGAGGATGAAGCGGAACGTTGGTTTACCGAGTGGGAACCCTTGATCCACAAAATCAAGTGAGCATTATTTAACCATTTAATCTGTGGATAACTAAGGAATAACCCAGTGATCTTCCTTTAGTTATCCATTTAATAGTTTTACCCCTTCCCTACCATTGTGGATAACATGCCATTTTGATCCCAGGTGATACAGGATCGGATCCAAGGCCGCCCACAACAAGTGATCGTTTTAAGATCCTTGATCTCTATGATCTTTTTCCAGTTACCCACAAAGATCGTCTTCCCTAATAAAAGATCTAACAAAAGATCTATATAAAGATCTTATTTATATATAGCTAACGCCCAGAGACGATCTTGATCAAGGTTTGGTTCACTGTTGGCGGAAAAAGCGCTAGAATGTCGCCCCTTTTGCTTAGTTCATGCTCACACACTTACCCAGGTTGAGGCTTTAATCATGTTTTACCAGGATCACTTTGACGTCATCGTTGTTGGTGGTGGCCATGCTGGTACCGAAGCGGCACTAGCCGCAGCACGGATGAACCAAAAAACGCTGTTATTGACCCATAACATTGATACGTTGGGTCAGATGTCGTGCAACCCAGCGATCGGTGGGATCGGGAAAGGACACCTGGTAAAAGAAATCGATGCGTTAGGCGGTGCGATGGCGCAAGCCATTGATAAAGGCGGGATCCAATTTCGAACCCTCAATGCGTCGAAAGGCCCAGCGGTACGCGCGACACGTGCTCAAGCAGACCGTGCACTGTACAAGGCAGCCATTCGTCATACCCTTGAAAACACGCCAAATTTGTCACTGTTCCAACAAGCCGTGGTGGATTTGATCGTCGACCAAGATCGTGTCACTGGCGTCGAGACCGAAATGGGGCTCAAATTCAGTGCCACTACCGTGGTTTTGACCGTGGGAACCTTCCTTGGCGGTAAAATACATATTGGACTGGATAACTATGCCGGTGGTCGTGCTGGGGATCCACCGTCAAATAAACTCGCGGATCGCTTACGTGCCTTGCCATTTCGGGTGGATCGCCTAAAAACCGGTACTCCCCCACGTATCGATGCCCGCTCGGTTGATTTTAGTGTGATGCAAACCCAACACGGGGATACTCCTTGTCCGGTGTTTTCATTTTTAGGCGATGTGTCTGAGCACCCACAGCAAGTTCCGTGCTACATCACCTACACCAATGAAAAAACCCACGATGTCATTCGCGCTAATCTTGATCGCAGCCCGATGTATGCTGGGGTGATTGAAGGTATTGGCCCACGTTATTGCCCGTCGATCGAAGACAAGGTGATGCGTTTTGCGGACAAAGACAAACACCAAATTTTCGTCGAGCCGGAAGGGTTAACCAGCACTGAGCTGTATCCAAATGGGATATCCACCAGCTTACCGTTTGATGTGCAAATGGGGATCATCCACTCGATCAAAGGGTTTGAGAATGCGCGCGTGATCCGCCCAGGCTACGCGATTGAGTATGACTTTTTCGATCCGCGCGATCTCAAGCACACCTTGGAAACCAAATTTATCCACGGTTTGTTCTTTGCGGGACAAATCAATGGTACTACCGGCTATGAAGAAGCCGCAGCACAAGGGTTGTTGGCCGGTTGTAATGCCGCGTTACAAGCTCAAGGCAAAGAAGGATGGAGCCCACGTCGCGATCAAGCTTACATGGGCGTGTTGATTGACGACTTGTCCACCATGGGCACCCAAGAGCCTTACCGGATGTTTACCTCGCGCGCCGAGTACCGTTTGCTGTTGCGTGAAGATAACGCCGATATGCGCTTAACCGAAAAAGGGCGAGAGCTGGGATTGGTAGACGATGTGCGCTGGGCTCGCTTCAACCAAAAAATGGAAAACATGGAGCAAGAACGTCAGCGTCTGCGTGGTACTTGGATTCATCCTCACTCAGACGATGTCCATGCGCTCAATGCCATGCTGAAAACACCGCTGACGCGTGAAGCAAACGGAGAAGATTTACTTCGTCGCCCAGAGCTACGTTATGAAAATATCGTCTCGTTGCCGACCTTTGGTCCGGCGCATGACGACGTTCAAGCTAGCGAGCAAGTCGAGATCCAAGTGAAATACGCCGGCTATATCGAACGTCAGCAAGACGAGATCGAAAAGTCTCAGCGCCATGAAAATACCGTGATCCCATTTGATCTTGATTACATGCAGATCAAAGGCCTTTCAAACGAAGTACGTGGCAAGCTACAAGACGCGCGTCCGGAAACGATCGGTAAAGCATCGCGTATCTCAGGTGTCACGCCGGCGGCCATTTCGATTTTGCTGGTGCATTTGAAAAAGCACGGCATGCTCAAAAAAGGAGCCTAAATGCAACAGCAACTTCAACAAGGGCTGGCGAAAGCCGGCCTTGCGCTTTCTCCGTCGCAACAACAGCAGCTGCTTGATTATGTAGGCTTGCTCGACAAGTGGAACAAAGCCTATAACTTAACCTCGGTTCGTCGCCCAGAAGACATGGTGGTGAAACATATCCTTGATAGTTTGGTGGTATCACCACACTTGGAGGGTGAACGCTTTATCGATGTCGGAACAGGACCGGGTTTACCTGGGATCCCTCTGGCCATCGCCAATCCAGATAAACAGTTCACCTTGCTCGACAGCTTAGGTAAGCGGATTCGTTTTATTCGCCAAGTACTGCACGAACTTGGTATCGACAATGTGACGCCGGTACAAAGCCGTGTCGAAGCGTTTGTCCCTGAAACCGGGTTTGATGGTGTGCTAAGTCGCGCGTTTGCGTCGATGAATGACATGGTGAGTTGGTGTCATCACCTCCCTCATGCGCGTGGGCTGTTTTACGCCTTGAAAGGACAGGTGGACCAACAGGAGCTAGATGCCCTGCCGACTGATTGTTCTGTGACCGATATCAAAGCTTTGAAGGTGCCGGGATTGGAAGGGGCGCGTCATCTAGTAATCTTGAGAGCAAAGACTAACGAGTAGAGGTCATAGGCACGTGGGTAAAGTTATCGCGGTAGCAAACCAAAAAGGCGGTGTGGGTAAAACCACCACGAGTGTCAACTTAGCGGCATCGCTGGCAGCCACTAATCGCAAGGTGCTACTTATCGACCTTGACCCACAAGGGAACGCGACCATGGCCAGTGGTGTGGATAAATACGATGTCCATGCCACCGCCTACGATCTACTGGTTGAAGAAGCCCCGTTTGAACAAGTGGTGGTTAGCGATACGTCCGGCGGCTATGACCTGATTGCGGCGAACGGTGATGTCACCGCAGCAGAAATCAAGCTGATGGAAGTATTTGCCCGTGAAGTGCGCCTACGCACCATGCTTGAGCCTGTAGTTGCACGCTACGATTACATTTTTATCGACTGTCCCCCGTCTTTGAACCTCCTTACCATCAATGCGATGACCGCGGCAAACTCGGTACTCGTCCCCATGCAATGTGAATATTTTGCGTTGGAAGGGCTCACTGCATTGATGGATACCATCAGTAAACTGGCTAGCGTCGTGAACGCCGACCTTCATGTTGAAGGTGTATTGCGCACCATGTACGACCCAAGAAACCGATTAGCGACCGAAGTATCGGATCAGATCAAAAAACACTTCGGTGATAAGGTGTATCGTACTGTGATTCCCCGCAATGTGCGGCTCGCGGAAGCGCCAAGTCATGGCCGACCCGCCATGTACTATGACAAGTTATCCAGTGGTGCCAAAGCCTACCTAGCCCTTGCGGGTGAAATTCTGCGTCGAGAAGAGCAATCACGCGCTTCTGCCGACGCTGTCAATGCCTGAGGAACACAATGAATTCAGCGAAACGCGGTCTTGGAAAGGGCCTGGATGCCTTGTTGGCGACCAGTGCACAAGCTCAGTCTCGTTATACATCCGAACCTGAATCCACCGATGCGAGCAATAGCGAATTGCAGCAATTGTCGGTATCGGCGTTGGTGCCGGGTCTTTACCAGCCACGCCAAGATATGGCAGAAGAGGCGCTGGAAGAGTTAACCGAATCCATTCGCGCTCAAGGTATTATTCAGCCCCTCGTGGTTCGCCACGCTGAAAACGGGCAGTACGAAATTATTGCTGGCGAACGTCGCTGGCGAGCAGCAAAGCAAGCCGGTTTGGCCAAAGTGCCCTGCTTGGTCCGTGAGATGAGTGACAAAGTCGCCAGTGCGGTGGCGTTGATTGAAAATATCCAACGCGAAAATTTGAACGCGATGGAAGAAGCTCAAGCGCTTGAACGCTTGGTCAATGACTTCTCACTCACCCACCAGCAACTGGCTGAATCGCTTGGTAAATCTCGCACTACCATCAGCAACTTATTGCGCTTGAATGGGTTAGAGTCTGGGGTAAAACAACTGCTGCTTAACAAACAACTCGAGATGGGCCACGCACGTGCCCTGCTGGCGTTGGAAGGAGACGCGCAAATTGATGCGGCACTGACTGCCGTCAACAAAAAAATGACCGTCCGCCAGATAGAAAAACTGGTGAAAAAAATGCTTTCACCGCAAGTTGAAGCGAAAAGGCCAGAATTATCACCTGAAGTAGAGGCACTGCAGCAGCGCCTTGGCGACAAGCTTGGGGTGAAAGTGGCATTAACACAACAGAAAAATGGTAGTGGTAAATTGGTGATCAATTTCGAAGAATCTGACAAGTTAGCGCAAATTCTTGCAATTTTCGACGAAGAAGTGTGACCCGTGCCATTCGCTTTTTGTTACATAAAAGCGCTTACTGTGATCAGGTTACTCTGTTGTAAAATTTTCCCCGCTTTTTTACATCGATGCGATTGCATTAGCTGGGGTGAAACGTATAATTTTCGCTGTTTTCCCAGCACGGCAACAGTGCTAAGTGGAACGGAATCGAGGAACAAATACATGGTATCGACGCTCGCGCGGCCGGGTCGTGTTATCGCGACAAAATTGGTGCTTTTGCAAGCTGGCGTCGTATTAGCAACGGCAAGCGTGATGGCACTCGCTATCAATGTCGACTGGGGAAAATCCGCGCTGATCGGCGGCGGCATCTTTGTGATTGCCAATGCTGCATTTGCGTCGTGTGCTTTCCTTTTTAGTGGGGCAAGAGCTGCAAAATTTGTAGTCGCGTCCTTCTTCAGCGGTGAAGTGTTAAAAATTTCACTGACCGTCGTCCTGTTTGTCCTTGCTTACCTGTATATCGAGGTGGAACTCGTTCCCCTCAAACTGGCCTATTTGCTGGCATTAGGGATTAACATCCTCGCGCCAGTTTTATTCATTAACAACAACAAATAGGATGAGTTATGGCTGCGTCAGGTGATGCGCTTACACCGTCTAGCTACATCTCTCACCACCTGACTAATTTGTCAGTGGGTGAAGGATTTTGGGCGGTTCACATTGATAGCCTGTTTTTCTCTGTCCTCATCGGTATCGTCTTCCTAGGCATCTTCCGATCGGTGGCAAAGAAAGCATCGACAGGTGTCCCAGGTAAGCTTCAGTGTTTCGTCGAAATCTTGGTTGAGTTCGTTGATGATAACGTTCGCGAAACCTTCCACGGACGAAATCCACTGATTGCACCTTTGGCCCTGACTATCTTCGTTTGGATATTCCTGATGAATACGATGGACTTAATCCCCATCGATTTTCTACCGTATCCGGCGGAACATTGGTTAGGCATTCCTTACTTGAAAGTAGTGCCAACTGCAGACGTAAATATCACCCTTGCAATGGCGCTGGGCGTGTTCTTCTTGATGATTTTCTACAGCATCAAGATTAAGGGCCTAGGCGGCTTTGCAAAAGAGCTGGCTCTGCACCCGTTCAATCACCCTATCATGATCCCGTTCAACCTCCTGTTGGAAGTCGTCTCGCTGCTGGCGAAGCCGATTTCTCTTGGGATGCGTCTGTTCGGTAACATGTTTGCCGGTGAGGTGGTATTTATTCTTATCGCGGCATTGCTGCCGTGGTGGGCGCAATGGCTGGGTTCTGTGCCGTGGGCAATCTTCCACATTCTAGTCATTACAATTCAAGCCTTTGTCTTTATGATGTTGACCATCGTGTATCTCTCGCAGGCACACGAAGACTCAGATCATTGATGACATTTTTTAGTTAGTAAGCAATTTGTTAGTCATTATTGGCGTTTACGCCGACAACGAAAACTGGAGATAGTGATGGAAACTTTATTGAGCTTTTCTGCAATTGCCGTGGGCATCATTGTAGGTCTTGCTTCCCTAGGTACCGCGATTGGTTTCGCCCTGCTGGGTGGTAAATTCCTTGAAGGTGCAGCACGTCAACCTGAGATGGCTCCTATGCTGCAAGTGAAGATGTTCATCATCGCGGGTCTTCTGGACGCCGTACCAATGATCGGTATCGTAATCGCACTGCTGTTCACTTTCGCGAACCCATTTGTAGGTCAACTGTAATCTGGCTAGTAGCTGAACAGACCCTTTAGCTAATGATTAAGGAGGCGCTGTTGTGAATATCAACGCAACTCTGCTAGGCCAGGCAATCGCATTCACAATCTTTGTGTGGTTCTGCATGAAATATGTATGGCCACCACTGATGCAAGCGATTGAGGAGCGTCAGAAGAAAATTGCTGACGGACTCGCGGCGGCAGATCGTGCTGCCAAAGACCTGGATTTGGCCCAGGCAAATGCTTCTGAGCAAATGAAAGAAGCGAAGCGCGCTGCAACTGACATCATCGAGCAGGCGAACAAACGCAAAGCACAAATCCTCGACGAGGCGCGTGCTGAAGCGGCTGCTGAGCGCGACAATATCCTGAATCAGGGTAAAGCCGAGTTGGAAGCAGAGCGTAACCGTGCTCGCGATGAGCTGCGTAAGCAAGTTGCATCGCTCGCTGTTATTGGTGCCGAGAAAATTATTGAGCGTTCTATTGATGAGAATGCTCATAAAGATCTTCTCGATAAAATCACTGCAGAACTGTAATAAGGAGGGGCAGCAATGTCTGAACTGACAACAATCGCTCGCCCCTACGCGAAAGCAGCCTTTGATTTTGCGGTAGAAAAAGGCGAGCTGTCCCAATGGGCAGAAATGCTCGCCTTTACTGCTGAGATTGCCCGTGATGAGCGCGTCCAACATATGCTGGACGCCTCCTATTCCGCTGACAAGTTAGCGGAATTATTTATCGCAGTTGGTGGCGATCAGCTCAACACGTTCGGCCAGAACCTGATTAAGGTAATGGCAGAGAACCAGCGCTTAAAAGCCCTGCCTGAGGTTTGTGAACAGTTCCTGGCCATGCGCCGCGATCTGGAAAAAGAAGCGGAAGTCCAAGTGATTTCAGCGACGGCTCTTTCCGAAGAGCAACAACAAGCCATCAGTGACAAGCTCGCCGCGCGTCTTGAGCGCAAAGTAAAGCTGAACTGTAGTGTAGACGAAGCCCTGGTTGCCGGGGTTGTGATTCGAGCTGGAGACTTGGTCATCGATAACTCAGTAAGCGGCCGTATGCGCCGTCTGAGCGATGCATTGCAGTCTTGATTTGGGGAATTGGAGCATGCAACTTAATTCCACGGAAATAAGCGATCTGATCAAGCAGCGTATCGAGAAATTCGACGTTGTAAGTGAAGCGCGTAACGAAGGTACCATCGTGTCAGTCAGCGACGGTATCATTCGCATCCACGGCCTTGCTGATGCTATGCAAGGTGAAATGATTGAACTGCCTGGCAACCGCTATGCACTTGCATTGAACCTTGAGCGTGACTCAGTGGGTGCGGTTGTGATGGGTCCTTATGCGGACCTGCAAGAAGGCATGAAAGTGACCGGTACAGGTCGCATTCTTGAAGTCCCGACTGGCCCTGAACTTCTGGGTCGCGTTGTGAATACACTGGGTGAGCCGATCGACGGTAAAGGTCCGATCGAAACCAAAACCACTTCGCCAGTCGAAGTGATTGCTCCTGGTGTTATCGCACGTCAATCGGTCGATCAACCTGTTCAAACCGGCTATAAAGCGGTTGACTCGATGATCCCAATCGGCCGTGGTCAGCGTGAGCTGATCATCGGTGACCGCCAAACCGGTAAAACCGCGCTGGCGATCGATGCCATCATCAACCAGAAAGACTCTGGTATTTACTCTATCTACGTTGCGATCGGCCAAAAAGCGTCGACCATTGCGAACGTAGTGCGCAAACTGGAAGAGCATGACGCACTGAAAAACACCATTGTGGTGGTGGCTTCAGCGTCTGAAGCAGCAGCATTGCAATACCTCGCGCCTTACGCGGGTTGTGCAATGGGTGAGTACTTCCGTGACCGCGGTGAAGATGCCCTGATTGTTTACGATGACCTGTCTAAGCAGGCTGTTGCATATCGTCAGATCTCGCTGCTACTACGTCGTCCACCAGGCCGTGAAGCTTTCCCAGGTGACGTTTTCTACTTGCACTCACGTCTTCTAGAACGTGCGGCACGTGTTAATGCGCACTATGTTGAGCAGTTCACTAAGGGTGAAGTGAAAGGAAAGACCGGTTCGTTGACCGCACTCCCTATCATTGAAACCCAAGCGGGTGACGTATCTGCATTCGTACCGACCAACGTTATCTCGATCACTGATGGTCAGATCTTCCTGCAAACTGAGCTATTTAACGCAGGTATCCGTCCAGCGGTTGACCCAGGTATTTCGGTATCGCGTGTTGGTGGTTCTGCGCAAACCAAGATCATGAAAAAACTGTCTGGTGGTATTCGTACTGCGCTTGCACAGTATCGTGAACTTGCGGCGTTCGCTCAGTTCTCTTCCGATCTGGATGATGCTACTAAGAAGCAATTGGACCACGGTCAGAAAGTGACCGAGCTGATGAAGCAGATGCAATATGCACCTATGTCTGTGTTTGAGCAGGCGCTGGTGATTTTCGCTGCGGAAAAAGGCTTCCTAGCAGACGTTGAGTTGAACAAAATCGGTGATTTTGAGCGCTCTCTGCTGGCCTTTGCCAAGAGTCAGTACGCTGACCTAGCGGCTCAGATCGATGAGTCTGGTGCTTATAACGATGAAGTTGAAGCACAGCTGAAAAAGCTGTTGGAAGATTTCAAAGCGACCCAGACTTGGTAAAACGTAGGTGACCACTTAGGTGGTCACCCACTAACGGAGAGTAACTATGGCCGGCGCAAAAGAGATTCGTAATAAGATCGGAAGTGTGAAAAACACACAGAAGATCACTAAAGCGATGGAAATGGTGGCAGCCTCCAAAATGCGTAAAACGCAAGAAGCCATGGAGTCGTCACGTCCATACGCTGTCACTATGCGCAAAGTGATCGGTCATCTTGCACTGGGTAACTTGGAGTACCGCCATCCGTATTTGGAAGAGCGGGAAGCCAAGCGCGTTGGTTACATCATCATTTCTACAGACCGTGGGCTGTGTGGTGGTTTGAACATCAATATGTTCAAAAGCGCTATCAGTGACATGGAAAGCTGGACCCAAAAAGGGGCTGAGATTGACTTAGCCTTAGTGGGCGCTAAAGCGACAGCTTTCTTCAACAGCTACGGCGGTAATGTAGTGGCGCAAGTGTCTGGTCTGGGTGATACCCCAGCACTGGAAGACCTCATCGGTACCGTTGGGGTGATGCTGAAAAAATATGATGAAGGTGAGCTGGACCGCTTGTACTTGGTTTTCAACAAGTTTGAGAACACCATGGTGCAGACCCCAGTGATCGATCAATTGCTGCCTTTGCCAAAGTCAGACGACGAGGAAATGCAGCGCAGCCATGCTTGGGATTATATCTATGAGCCTGAGCCAAAGCCGTTGCTCGATACCCTATTGATCCGTTATGCGGAATCACAGGTGTATCAAGGTGTGGTTGAGAACCTCGCCAGTGAGCAAGCGGCACGTATGGTGGCGATGAAAGCTGCGACTGATAATGCAGGGAATCTGATTGATGATCTGCAATTGGTCTACAACAAAGCCCGTCAGGCTGCGATCACCCAAGAGCTGTCAGAAATTGTTTCTGGCGCAAGCGCGGTGTAAAGGCAAGGGTTAACGAACTAGTTTAGAGGAATAACGATGGCTACAGGTAAGATCGTTCAGATCATCGGTGCGGTAGTCGACGTAGAGTTTCCACAAGACGCAGTGCCGAAGGTATATGATGCGTTGAATGTGAAACGTGAAGGCGAGCGTCTGGTGCTGGAAGTTCAGCAGCAGCTAGGTGGTGGCGTAGTCCGTGCCATTGCTATGGGCTCATCTGATGGTCTACGTCGTGGAATCGAAGTAGAAAATACAGGTAAATCAATCGAAGTCCCTGTGGGTGAAGAAACCCTCGGCCGTATCGTCAACGTGCTGGGTGATGCGATTGATGAGCGTGGCGATCTCGGTGAGAAAGAGCGTTACTCTATCCACCGTGAAGCGCCAAGCTACGAAGAACAGTCAAGCGCGACTGAGCTTTTGGAAACGGGTGTAAAGGTTATCGACCTTATCTGTCCGTTTGCGAAAGGCGGTAAAATCGGTCTGTTTGGTGGTGCGGGTGTAGGTAAGACCGTTAACATGATGGAGCTTATCAACAACATCGCACTGCAACACTCAGGTCTGTCTGTATTCGCCGGTGTAGGTGAGCGTACTCGTGAGGGTAACGACTTCTACTACGAGATGCAGGAAGCGGGTGTTGTAAACATTGATAAGCCCGAAGAGTCAAAAGTGGCCATGGTATATGGTCAGATGAACGAGCCACCAGGTAACCGCCTGCGTGTTGCACTGACCGGTTTGACCATGGCGGAAAAATTCCGTGATGACGGCCGTGACGTACTGCTTTTCATCGATAACATCTATCGTTATACCCTTGCCGGTACTGAAGTATCCGCCCTATTGGGTCGTATGCCATCGGCAGTAGGTTACCAGCCAACACTGGCTGAAGAGATGGGTGTACTGCAAGAGCGTATTACCTCAACCCGTACCGGTTCTATCACCTCGGTACAGGCGGTTTACGTGCCTGCGGATGACTTGACTGACCCGTCACCAGCAACCACGTTTGCTCACTTGGATGCAACCGTTGTTCTGTCACGTAACATCGCGTCTATGGGTATGTACCCAGCGATCGACCCATTGGACTCAACATCGCGTATGTTGGATCCTCTGGTTGTTGGTCAAGACCACTATGATGTGGCACGTGGCGTACAGTCTGTGCTTCAGCGCTATAAAGAGCTGAAAGACATCATTGCCATCCTGGGTATGGACGAGTTGTCTGAAGACGACAAACTGACCGTTGCACGTGCACGTAAGATTGAGCGCTTCTTGACTCAGCCTTACCACGTTGCAGAAGTCTTCACCGGCCAACCAGGTGTCTATGTTTCGCTGAAAGATACCATTGCAAGCTTCAAAGGCCTGCTCAGTGGTGAGTACGACGATATCCCAGAACAGGCATTCCTGTACTGCGGTAACATCGACGAAGTGCTCGAAAAAGCGAAAAACCTGTAAGGCTTGAGTAGGAGGCGATATGGCAGCGATAACCTTCCATCTGGATGTGGTCAGCGCAGAGCGACAATTGTTCTCTGGCCGTGCCGAGCACATTCAGGTGACCGGTAGCGAAGGTGAACTGGGTATTCACGCAGGACACACACCGCTGCTGACCGCTATCACGCCTGGTATGGTTCGCATCGTCAAACAAGGCGGTAGCGAAGAGATCATTTATCTTTCTGGCGGTACCCTTGAAGTACAGCCTGGCACAGTGACTGTGCTGGCTGATACGGCAATTCGGGGTGAAGAGCTAGACCAAGCCAAGGCAGAAGAAGCGAAGCGCCGCGCTGAGGAGCGAATCCATAATCAGCACGGTGACATCGACTTTGCTCAGGCGGCCAGTGACCTGGCTAAGGCGATTGCGAAGCTTCGAGTGATCGAGCTGACCAAGCATAAGCGTTAATCAGGCGCTCACGGTGAAATAAAAGCGACGCATTGGCGTCGCTTTTTTATTGCCTGTACAAGTGTACTTTTTCGGCGGCGATTCGCTCGCAAGCCAAAACGCGTTACACTAAGCGCAATATCATAGACAACTCATCTCTCTTATCACGGAAAGACTATGCAATACAGTGCAGTAATTCTTGCGGCCGGAAAAGGCACGCGTATGTATTCTAATACTCCCAAAGTGCTTCATACTCTCGCCGGTAAACCTATGGTGAAACATGTGATTGACACTTGCCAAGGGCTAGGCGCCGCGTCGATTCATCTGGTTTATGGTCATGGTGGCGATACCATGAAGCAGGTGCTTGCTGATAGCGATGTGAATTGGTGTTTGCAAGCAGAGCAATTGGGGACTGGTCATGCGGTACAGCAGGCGGCGCCGCATTTTCGTGATGATGAGCAGGTTTTGGTGCTGTATGGCGACGTGCCTTTGATTTCAGAGCAAACCTTAACCCGTTTGCTTGAAGGACAGCCTGAGGGCGGGATTGGTCTATTAACGGTGCATCAAAACGATCCGACCGGTTATGGCCGTATTGTGCGTGAAAACGGGGAAGTGGTCGCGATTGTTGAGCAAAAAGATGCCACTGATAGCCAGCTTGCCATCACTGAAATCAATACCGGTGTGCTGGTGGCGACTGGACGTGACTTGCGTCACTGGTTATCGCTGCTTGATAACAATAACGCGCAAGGTGAGTTTTATCTCACCGATGTGATTGCGCTTGCACATCAACAAGGCCGCACGATTCAAGCTGTGCACCCTGTGAATGCGATTGAAGTGGAAGGGGTGAATAATCGTTTGCAACTTTCACGCCTTGAGCGGGAATATCAAAAAATGCAGGCTGAACAGTTATTGCTTAGTGGCGTGATGCTCATCGACCCTACGCGCTTTGATTTGCGTGGCCAACTGCAATGCGGGCTGGATGTCACCATTGACGCCAACGTGATCATCGAAGGCAATGTCACCCTAGGGGATAACGTGACCATCGGTGCTGGCAGTGTGCTGATTGATTGTGAGATTGATGACAATACATTAGTGCGCCCGTACAGCGTCATTGAAGGGGCCAGCGTTGGGGAAGAGTGCACAGTCGGTCCGTTTACGCGGTTGCGTCCGGGGGCTGAGCTGGCTCGCGATGCGCATGTCGGCAACTTTGTGGAAATGAAAAAGTCTCGCTTAGGGGAAGGGTCGAAAGCCAATCACCTGACTTATCTGGGTGATACAGAGGTAGGGCGCGGCGTGAATATTGGTGCTGGGGTGATCACCTGCAATTACGATGGCGCCAATAAACATAAAACCGTAATTAAAGACAATGCCTTTATCGGCTCGGACTCTCAGCTGGTGGCACCTGTGGTGATTGGCGAAGGGGTGACCGTTGGAGCGGGTAGTACCATCAGCAAAGATGTCTCCGATGGTCAACTTATCATCACTCGCGCCAAACCAAGGACAATTGAGGCTTGGCAACGGCCGAAAAAACAGTAAAATCACTGTCTGTTGAGCGCGTATCAACGGCTTTTTCACGCAAGCGGCTAAAACTTGCGCGGTTGGTAAAATCAGGTGTTGACTCCCGATAAAAACCAGCCTAGTATACGCGCCTCAGTTGGGGTATCGCCAAGCGGTAAGGCAACGGGTTTTGATCCCGTCATTCCCAGGTTCGAATCCTGGTACCCCAGCCAACGCGTCCGTAGCTCAGCTGGATAGAGTACCTGGCTACGAACCAGGCGGTCGGAGGTTCGAATCCTCCCGGACGCGCCATCTTTCTTCAACTACCATGAAGTCAGATGAACAACTTGGAATGCGGAAGTGGCGGAATTGGTAGACGCACCAGATTTAGGTTCTGGCGCCGCAAGGTGTGAGAGTTCAAGTCTCTCCTTCCGCACCATTATTTGAAAGCATGTGGCGTAAAGCGGCATGACTAAGTTGGGGTATCGCCAAGCGGTAAGGCAACGGGTTTTGATCCCGTCATTCCCAGGTTCGAATCCTGGTACCCCAGCCACTTTAGGTTGGCTACGTAGCTCAGTTGGTTAGAGCACATCACTCATAATGATGGGGTCACAGGTTCGAATCCCGTCGTAGCCACCATTCTTTTCGATTTGTCGCCAAAAGCGGTAAATCACACCGGTTTGCGGCGGTGGCGGAATTGGTAGACGCGCTAGCTTCAGGTGCTAGTGTCCGAAAGGACGTGAGGGTTCAAGTCCCTCCCCCCGCACCAAGACAATTGGTACTCAGCCCGCCCGCTGAGCTATCATAAAAATATGCGGAAGTGGCGGAATTGGTAGACGCACCAGATTTAGGTTCTGGCGCCGCAAGGTGTGAGAGTTCAAGTCTCTCCTTCCGCACCATCTTAGAAGCCCATCAGCTGTTGCTGGTGGGCTTTTTTTGTTATTTCTTGTTTATCCGCTTATTTCTCGTCACTTTTTGTGTTCTTTTCTTGATCTTTGATGTGTTTTCACTACCATAAGTTTCGAAACGAAAGTTGGTAGGTTACATGTCGAAACGAAACACGCAACAGCGTCGTCATACCATCGTTACCTTGCTTACCGAGCAGGGCAGCGTCAGCGTTGACGAACTCTCTCAACGCTTTGAAACGTCAGAAGTGACTATCCGTAAGGATCTTGCCGAGCTAGAAAAAAATGGCCTGTTGCTGCGCCGTTATGGTGGAGCGGTGCCTGTGCCGCAAGAAATGGTCTCGGAGCAAGCCGTCAAAGTTTCGAAACAAAAGCAAAGCATCGCCGATGCCGCCGCTGCGCGCATTCGGGACCACAACCGTATTGTGGTCGACAGTGGCACTACCACCGCCGCTTTGATCCCTTTATTGGATAAAAAGCGTGGCCTTGTGGTGATGACTAACTCACTCCAGGTGGCCAATGCCATTCGTGAACTCGAACACGAGCCAACGCTGCTGATGACGGGCGGCACTTGGGATACCCATTCTGAATCGTTTCAAGGCCAAGTGGCTGAACAAACCTTACGTGCGTACGACTTTGACCAGCTTTTTGTGGGCGCTGACGGCATTGATGTGGCGCGCGGTACCACCACCTTTAACGAGATGACGGGCCTGACTCGCGTGATGGCGGAGGTCGCGCGAGAGGTGGTGGTGATGATCGAGTCTGAAAAAATTGGCCGTCGGATCCCTAACTTGGAGCTTGCGTGGTCCAGTATCGACACCTTGATCACCGATAATGCGTTGGATGAAGACACTCGGCGCGCGATAGAACAAACCGGCACAGACGTTATCTGTGTAGACAATGTATAAGGACTCACTATGTGTGGAATTGTAGGCGCTGTGGCGCAGCGTGATGTGGCAGAAATTCTGGTTGAAGGCTTACGTCGCTTAGAATATCGCGGATACGACTCAGCAGGGGTCGCCATTACCGATACAACGAGCGGGCAGATGACGCGTTTACGCCGACTGGGTAAAGTGGCGGCGCTCTCGGACGCAGTGGCTGACGCCAACCCTGCGGGAGGCACAGGGATTGCGCACACGCGCTGGGCAACGCACGGTGAGCCAAGCGAAGCCAATGCGCACCCACACATGTCTGGCGATGATATTGCCATTGTGCATAACGGCATTATCGAAAATCACCACAGCTTGCGCGAACAATTGCAAGCGCGTGGTTATCAATTCCACTCCCAAACCGATACCGAAGTGATTGCTCACCTCGTTGAATGGGAGCGTCGTCAATGTGGCGATCTCCTCGCCGCCTTCCAGCGCACGGTCAGTCAGCTTGAAGGCGCGTATGGCACTGTGGTGATGGATAAAAACCAACCTGAGCGTTTGATTGCGGCTCGTTCAGGCAGCCCGTTGGTGATTGGACTGGGTGTGGGAGAAAACTTTCTCGCCTCTGATCAGCTAGCGCTGCTCAATGTCACTCGTCGCTTTATCTACCTTGAAGAGGGCGATGTGGCGGATATTAGTCGTCGTGAAGTGGTGATTTACAACCAAGAAGGTACGCCGGTTGAGCGTGAAGTGCATGAAGCAAGCGCCCAGTACGACGCGGCGGACAAAGGCCAATATCGCCATTACATGCAAAAAGAGATTTACGAGCAACCGACTGCGCTTACCAATACCATGGAAGGGCGTTTGGGCAACGATCATGTGATTGTGGATGCGATTGGTAACGGTGCTAGCGACATTCTTACTAAAGCGCAGCATATTCAAATCATTGCCTGTGGCACCTCCTATAATGCGGGCATGGTGGCGCGTTATTGGTTTGAATCGCTGGCAGGGATAAGCTGTGATGTGGAAATCGCGTCAGAGTTTCGCTATCGCCAGTTTGTCACCCGTCCGAACAGTGTACTGATCACCTTATCGCAGTCTGGTGAGACCGCAGATACGCTAGCAGCGCTGCGTTTGGCCAAAGAGCGTGGCTATATGGCCACCATGACCATCTGCAACGTGGCGGGCTCCTCGTTGGTACGTGAATCCGATCTGGCCTTTATGACGCGCGCGGGCGCAGAAATCGGTGTTGCATCGACCAAGGCGTTCACCACCCAGCTTTCTGCCCTGCTGATGCTGGTCACCGCGCTGGGTAAAATGCAGGGTACCATCGGATACGAAAAAGAGCGTGAGATTGTCGATGCCTTGCATCATCTGCCTTCAAGCATCGAGCAAGCGCTGACCTTTGATAAAGCCATTGAACAACTTGCGGAAGACTTTGCCGACAAGCATCACTCACTGTTCTTAGGGCGTGGTGAGTTTTATCCGATTGCTGTAGAAGCGGCGCTAAAGCTAAAAGAAATCTCTTACATTCACGCTGAGGCTTATGCCGCTGGTGAGCTAAAGCACGGCCCACTGGCGCTGATTGATGCCGACATGCCAGTGATTGTGATTGCTCCGAATAATGAGCTGTTGGAAAAGCTTAAATCCAATATCGAAGAAGTCCGAGCTCGTGGTGGTCAACTGTATGTGTTTGCCGATCAAGATGCCGGCTTTACACCGGAAGAGGGGATGAACATTATCGCCATGCCACACGTGGACGATATCATCGCCCCGGTGTTCTACACCATCCCGATGCAGCAATTGTCGTATCATGTGGCCTTGATTAAAGGCACGGACGTCGACCAACCTCGTAACCTTGCTAAAGCTGTTACTGTAGAGTAAACCTGCCTAACATTCACCACGCTCTGACTAGGAGCGTGGTTGATCTTTTATCAATTACTGCCGTTTTGCTACAAAAATGCGATCTGCAGTGATACATTTTGCAAAATGCAAATCATTTTGCACTCAATCTCAGGCATCCCGCCTGAAAATACAAACAGAACGCTGTTCTATACCATAAGTTTATGATTTTTATTGCTTTTAGTCCTGTCTAATAACTTGGCCTGCATTGTGCATAGTCGATGGACAAGTACCAACATTGATAAGTTGTAGAGAGGAAGCAATGATTGACTCTAAAAACCAAGTCGCGAAGCGCATCAAAGAAGCCCGTGAGTGGAAAGGGATCACCCAAGTAAAAATGGCTAAGCTACTCAATGTCGCACGCCAAACGTACTTGGATATCGAAAACGGTAAAACCGAACCGCGTGTGCGCATGTTGTCGAACATCGCTGAGCTGACTGAGCGTCCATTAGTGTGGTTTGTGTATGGCGATGAAGATGTCGAGATGCACGATGTGCAGTACAAGCAAGATGTGAACCGCTTGTTGGAGCACTTCTCTCGTTTACCGCATGAAGCACGTACGGCGATCTTGAACCAGAGCGTGAACATGGCCTCATTCTTGGTGAACTATTCTAAGGCCGCACAGCGTGCCTAAAGGCCTGCCTGCCTGATTAGATATGCGGGTAAGTGCCTGCTTACTGAGGTAGGCATCAGCAGCGTAGCATCACACTATCGATGACAACGCCCATGATAGGCCCGCCGAGCCATGCATAATGCAAGGTCGGTGATGTGACGGGAGCCGATGTTTAAACGGCCCGGGTAACAGAGATGAGGCATGGACCATGGTGATTTCGACAGCGCGCATGGCGCAACGGATCCGTGAAGCACGGGAATTCAGTAAAATAACCCAAGTAGACATGGCGAAGCGTTTGAATGTGGCGCGCCAAACCTACTTGGATGTGGAGTCGGGAAAGACCGATCCTAAGATTCTCGCGCTCATCACGATTGCAGAGATCACTGGTCGCCCATTTAATTGGTTTATTTACGGTGAAACAGACGAGCGAGATATTGCCTTCTCTCACCGCGATGATTTAGCGGCTCTGACCAGTCTGTTAAGCCAGTTGCCTCAAGTGGCGCGCCAAACGGTGATGGATAATGCCTTATCGATTGCCGAGTATCTGGTATCACTCTCGCCAGATAAGCGCGTCTAACCTCTGTTATCGGCCCGACATCCCCTGTCGGGCCTTTTTGTATTATTCGCTTAACGGCGAGAGAGAAAGAAGCGATAGGCTGGATTAGCCGTTTCGTCCTTCCACGCATAACCCAGTTCACGCAAATGGGCGGTAAACGCGAGTAAGTCCTGCTCGCCAAGTTCAAATCCACACAGCACACGGCCATAATCTGAACCATGGTTGCGGTAGTTGAATAAGCTAATGTTCCAGTGGGTGCCCAAGGTTTGCAAAAAGTGCAGTAATGCCCCGGGGTATTCCGGAAACTCAAAGCTATAAAGGCGCTCGTTAAGCGGCACCGACGTTCGCCCTCCAATCATGTAGCGTACGTGTACCTTGGCCATCTCATCGTCAGATAAGTCCTCGACCGGATAACCGGCTTGGCGCAAATCATGCAGAATACTGTCGAGCTCTTCTTGCCCGCCCAGTAAACGTACCCCAACAAAAATATTGGCCAACTGGTCGTCGCCATAGCGGTAGTTAAATTCGGTAACCGCGCGGCCACCGAGAATATCGCAAAACTGCAAAAATGCACCGGTTTGCTCGGGGATAGTCACCGCCAGTAGGCCTTCACGTTTCTCCCCTAATTCAGCACGCTCAGACACGTAGCGTAGTGAGTGGAAGTTGGTGTTGGCACCCGACAGGACCGCACCCAATTGCTTGTTTTGTAGTTGGTGCTTATCTACATAATGCTTGAGACCGGCGAGTGCCAAGGCACCTGACGGTTCAGAGATCGCGCGTGTGTCTTCGAAAATATCTTGTACGGCAGCACAAATCGCATCACTTGAGACGGTAATACTGTCGTCCAAGTATTGCTGACACAGTCGAAATGATTCGTCACCAATCCGTTTAACCGCCACACCATCGGCAAAGGTTCCCACCCGCTCTAAGGTGACGGGAAAGCCTGCATCCAAGGCGGCACGCAGACATGCGGAGTCTTCTGCTTCCACTCCGATCACCTTGATATTTGGCATAAGCTGCTTGATAAGCACCGCCACACCGGCAGCAATACCACCGCCGCCGACCGGGACAAAAATATAATCAAGGTGGCTGTTTTGTTGCACCAGCTCCAGCCCGATCGTGCCCTGTCCGGCAATGACCTGCGGATGATCAAAAGGGGGCACAAAGGTATAGCCGTGTTGGTCGGCCAGCGCTTGTGCTTTGCTTTTCGCTTCATCAAAGTTATTGCCGTGTAGGACTACATTTCCCCCAAAGCCTTTAACGGCCTCAACTTTTATGGCGGGGGTGGTGCGGGGCATGACAATGGTGGCTTTGATACCCMGTTTACTGCCGGACAGGGCGACACCTTGGGCGTGGTTACCCGCTGATGCAGCGATCACGCCCGCTTTTTTCTGCGCCTCTGTCAGCTGCGCCATCATGTTATGCGCGCCGCGTAGCTTAAATGAGTGCACGGGCTGACGGTCTTCACGTTTGAGCTGAACCTGGTTACCTAAGCGTTCAGAGAGTCGCTTCATGGCCTGAAGTGGCGAGACAGTCGCCACTTCATAGACAGGCGCACGTAAAATATTCCTTAAGTAATCCGGGCCATCCATGGGTTGTTCGGGTGACGTTTGCGCCTGTTGCATGGTTATTCCTCCAACTTACTGCGATCGCGCACTGCACCCTTATCGGCACTGGTGGCGAGACTGGCATACGCTTTTAGCGCATAGGAGACTTGGCGTTGGCGGTCTTTAGGCTTCCAACCGCGAGCGTTCACCTCAGCACGGCGGGTGGCGAGGGTGGCTTCATCCACCAGCAGGCTGATTTCGCGGGTAGGAATATCGATACGAATCCGATCGCCATCTTCGACTAAGGCGATGGTGCCGCCATTGGCTGCTTCGGGCGAAACATGGCCGATGGACAGCCCAGATGTCCCCCCAGAGAAACGGCCATCGGTGAGCAGGGCACAGGATTTACCCAATCCCATCGATTTTAAGTAGGTGGTCGGATACAGCATTTCTTGCATACCTGGGCCACCTTTCGGGCCTTCATAGCGGATCACCACCACATCACCCGCTTTCACTTTGCCACCTAAAATGGCATCTACCGCGCTGTCTTGGCTTTCAAACACGACCGCGGGACCTTCAAAGGTCAGTATGCTTTCATCCACCCCTGCGGTTTTGACGATGCAGCCGTTCAAGGCGATGTTGCCTTGTAGCACGGCAAGGCCGCCGTCTTGACTAAAAGCGTATTCATGGGCACGAATACATCCGGATTGGCGATCATCATCCAGGGTATCCCAACGGCAACGTTGCGAGAACGCTTGGGTGGTGCGGATGCCTGCGGGACCGGCGCGATAAAAAGACTTCACGTCCTCATCATCGGTTTGCATGATGTCATACTGGGCGAGCTGTTCCTCGAGGCTCATCCCCAGCACGGTTTGTTGTTTGACATTGAGCAGGTTCGCGCGCTGCAGCTCCCCAAGAATGCCCATCACTCCCCCAGCGCGGTGTACATCTTCCATATGATATTGCTGGGTTGACGGCGCGACTTTGCAAAGGTGAGGTACTTGGCGAGACATGCGATCGATGTCATCCATATCAAAATCAATATCGCCTTCTTGCGCAGCGGCCAGCAGGTGCAACACCGTATTGGTGGACCCACCCATGGCAATATCCAGCGCCATGGCATTTTCAAACGAGGCGCGATTGGCGATATTGCGCGGTAGGATGCTGTCATCGTCCTGTTCGTAGTAGCGCTTGGTCAGGCCCACAATGCGTTTACCGGCGTTGATGAACAATTGCTCACGGTCGGCATGGGTGGCGAGCATGGAACCATTACCCGGCTGGCTCAGCCCCAGCGCTTCGGTCAAACAGTTCATCGAGTTGGCGGTAAACATGCCAGAGCACGAGCCACAGGTTGGGCAGGCGGAGCGTTCGATTTGCTCGCTTTGCTCATCGGAGACGTCCGGATTGGCGCCTTGCATCATGGCATCGACCAAATCGAGCTTGAGGATTTGATCGGACAGTTTGGTTTTGCCCGCTTCCATGGGGCCGCCCGACACAAAGATCACCGGGATATTCAGGCGCATAGCCGCCATCAGCATGCCCGGAGTGATCTTGTCGCAGTTGGAAATACACACCATGGCGTCGGCACAGTGCGCATTGACCATGTACTCCACGGAATCGGCAATGATCTCGCGCGAAGGCAACGAGTAGAGCATGCCGCCGTGACCCATAGCGATACCGTCATCGACCGCGATGGTATTGAACTCTTTGGCGATACCGCCGGCTTGCTCGATTTCTTTCGCCACCAGCTGGCCCATGTCTTTGAGATGGACATGACCGGGAACAAACTGGGTAAAGGAGTTCACCACGGCAATAATGGGTTTGCCAAAGTCGTCATCTTTGACGCCAGTGGCGCGCCATAACGCGCGCGCCCCTGCCATGTTGCGACCGTGGGTGGTAGTAGCGGAACGATAGGTTGGCATAATTACGGCTCCTTTGCCTTTATTCGCTGTGCTGAGGGTTAACGGGGTCAAGCCAGCCCCATTTGTCGTCGGTGGTACCATCAAACAAGCCGAAAAAGGCTTGTTGTAACGCGGCGGTGATCGGGCCTCGTTGGCCTTCGCCGACCGTGATCTGGTCGACGCTACGTACGGGCACAATCTCGGCTGCGGTGCCAGTCATAAACACCTCATCGGCCAGATAAAGCGCTTCGCGTGCAATCGGCTCTTCGCGCACGGTGTAGCCCTGCTCTTTTGCAAGGGTGATGATCGAGTCACGGGTAATCCCTGGCAAAATCGCGCTGGTGGCGGGGGGGGTACTGATCACGCCATTTTTGATCACAAAGAGGTTTTCTCCTGCGCCTTCGGATAAAAAGCCGCGTACGTCCAGAGCAATCCCTTCGGCGTAACCATGGCGGCGAGCTTCACCTCCTACCAGTAGGGAGGATAAATAGTTTCCGCCAGCTTTAGCGGCGGTAGGGATGGTGTTCGGGGCGGCGCGGTTCCAGCTTGAGATCATCGCATCCACGCCTTGGGCCAGCGCATCTTCACCGAGGTAGCTGCCCCAACTGAACGCGGCAATGATGACATCCATTTCTGTATCGACAGGCGGACAAACGCCTAAACCCACGTTACCGACAAAGCCTAATGGACGGATATATGCTGAGCGTAGTTGGTTAACGCGCAGGGTTTCACGGCACCCTTCCATTAGGGCATCGACACTAAAGGGGATCGGGAAGCGGTAGATTTTGGCAGAGTCTTTTAAGCGCTGCATATGCTCACGATGGCGAAAGACCACCGGGCCGTTTGGGGTGTCGTAACAACGGATCCCCTCAAAGACGGAAGTACCATAATGCATCGCGTGAGTCAGTACGTGCACAGTGGCATCCTGCCAAGCGATCATTTCACCGTTAGACCAAATGTAATCAGCGGTATTTGTCGACATGTTATTTTCCTTTTTTATGCGCGTAGGGAATGTGATTGGGTTGAGGGAGTGAGTACCTCAACCACGTCCCATAGCTTAGTCAGTTGTGGTCGCAAGGTCTCGATCGCGCGTTGGCTTTCGACGGTCACGTCAAAGATTACCTCGCCCGCCGCTGTGGGCATGGAGACATTGAGCTGACGCACGGTAAAACCACGGTGACGGATCACGCGCAAGATGCGCTCCAATAATTCTGGACTGTGGGTAGCGTGAATCGAAAAT
Organism: Salinivibrio sp. IB872; assembly: GCF_001995345.1. NCBI lineage: Bacteria > Pseudomonadati > Pseudomonadota > Gammaproteobacteria > Vibrionales > Vibrionaceae > Salinivibrio > Salinivibrio sp. IB872. The sequence goes on from NZ_MUFO01000023.1 coordinate 38,278, forward strand.
TGGTGTTGTGTCATCAGCTTTGCTCCATCATTTGTTGGTTGGCCGCACCGGGTGGCACCAGCGGCCAAACATTTTCCATTTCATCGATAGCGACGTGTAGCAAGTAAGGACCGGGATGGCCCATCATCATGGTCAGCCCAGCATGTATTTCTTCTTTGCAGCGGATACGGTGTCCCGGTATGTCAAAGGCGCGCGCTAAGGTGAGAAAATCAGGGTTGTCAGATAAATTGGTCTCGCTGTAGCGCTGATCAAAAAAGAGCTGTTGCCACTGGCGCACCATGCCTAAGCGTTGATTGTCGAGCAGGATGATTTTCACGCCGATGCCGCGGCGTTTTAAGGTGCCAAGCTCTTGGATATTCATCATAAATGAGCCATCACCGGTCACCAGCACCACTTCATCGTGGGGGCGTGCGATCTTCGCACCCATCGCGGCGGGTAAACCAAATCCCATGGTGCCAAGCCCTGCCGAGGTCAAGAGGTTTTCGGGCTCGCTAGGCGTCACATGCTGGGCGACCCACATTTGATGCTGACCGACATCGGTGGCGATCACGGTTTGTTCCGGCATGCTGTCTGATAAGGTTTTCAGTAGCGCGGGCGCATAAATGGCATCGCCGGGATGGTCGTAACGCCATGCATGCTGCTGTTGCCAGTGGTGTACTTGCTCTCGCCATGCCGGTGAGGTGTGGGGCGTGGCGAGCTTGGGTAAGACGGCATTCAGCTCTGCGCAAACCGGCGCTTGTGCGCGGCGCAGCTTGTTTAATTCTGCGGCATCAATATCCACATGCACTACCTTTGCGTGAGGAGCAAAGGTATCGAGCTTCCCGGTGACGCGATCATCAAAACGGGCCCCGACAGCAATCAACAAATCACATTGCTGTACCGCAAGGTTGGCGGCTTTGGTGCCGTGCATACCCAACATGCCTAAATAGTGCGGGTAGTCTTTGTTGACGGTGCCTAGCCCTTTAAGGGTGCTGACAACGGGCATTTGACTGCGAGTAAGATAGTCACGAAGCGCCGCCGTTGCTTTGCCTAACACCACCCCACCACCGACATACAGCATAGGGCGCTCGCTTTTTTGGATAAGCGCATTGGCATGTTCGAGCGCGACAGCATCCAGAGGGACGCCGGTGGGCGCAGGCACTGAGGCCTCACGAGGCGCAGGGATCAGCGCTTGCTGTACGTCTTTAGCAATATCAACTAACACAGGCCCCGGGCGGCCTGATTGTGCCACGACGAACGCCTTTTCGAGCGTGGCGGTGAGGTCTGCGGGGTCTGTGACCAAAAAGCTATGTTTGGTACAGGCCAAAGACAAACCTAAGACATCAATTTCTTGGAAAGCATCCGTGCCGATTAATGGGCTGGCCACTTGGCCTGTGATGGCGACCACTGGGACGGAGTCCATCATGGCATCGGCCAATCCGGTGATCAGATTCGTCGCGCCGGGGCCAGAGGTAGCTAGGCAGACGCCGGGACGCCCGCTAGCACGGGCATAACCGATGGCGGCCATGGCAGCGCCTTGTTCATGGCGACATAAAATGTGTTCGACGCCGCCGTCGTATAGCGCATCATAGACTGGCATGATGGCGCCACCGGGATAACCAAATACCGTTTCAACGCCTTGCTTACGTAAGGCTTCCACAACCCATTGTGCACCTGTCATCGTCGCCCCTCCCCGAATGAACGGGGAGGGCAGGTGTGCGAATAGTCAGTGTCTGCGCTCTCCATTTTTGCTGCTTCCGTTTTTGTGTGGCTTGGCCACATGAATGAAAAAAGCCCCCGGACCTAGTTGGGTGCGGGGGCTTGGTTGCGATGTTTGCTGCTGTGTTTCGCGTACCTACACCCCTCGCGGTAGAATGACCACGATAAGGCGAATAATGAGGACGGTAGCGAAGTTTGGCATTTGTCTGTCTTTTCTTGTCGTTAGTCGCCCATTTTTGGGCGTTTTGTTAATTATGTTTTTGTTTGCGCCTGCTTGTTACAGGTCAGTCATGAACTCGATCTAGCGCCGAGTCTCATGTTTAATTGTTGTGCATTTGTAGTGGTATCACAGACCTCACTCGCATGACAAGAAAAAATTACTCTGAATCACAAATTCTCTCGTCACCATAAGCGCAAGGTTTCATAGTAATGGCAGGATAGAGTCATGGCGCTAGCGATTGTGCATAGCCGAGCGTGTGTCGGGGTAGAGGCTCCCAATGTGACGGTTGAAGTCCATATTTCCAATGGATTGCCAGGGTTTGCCCTGGTGGGGTTACCGGAAACCACGGTCAAAGAAGCGCGCGATCGGGTCAGAAGTGCCATTGTGACCTCCAATTTTGAATTCCCATCACGGCGTATTACTGTCAATTTAGCACCGGCGGATTTACCGAAAGAAGGTGGGCGTTTTGATTTGCCTATCGCGCTTGGCATTTTGGTCGCCTCTGGGCAAATTCCAGCGAAACGGCTGCATGAATTTGAGTTTCTCGGTGAGCTGGCGTTATCCGGGCAGTTGCGCCCCGTCAAAGGGGCATTACCAGCTGCACTTGCCAGCCAAAAAGCGCAGCGTGCGCTCGTGGTTCCTGATGATAACGCTAGCCAAGTGGCGTTGGTGGACAGCGAGCGCCACGTGTCAGCGCCTGATTTAATCGCAGTGTGTCAGCACCTAGCTGGTCAACAGAGTTTGCAGCTTAACGCGACACCACATAGTGATACGACGCCGGCGCCAACCCGCTGCTTACGTGACATCATCGGCCAACAGCAAGGCAAACGCGCGTTAGAAATCGCCGCCAGTGGTTCACATAACTTGTTGTTTGTTGGACCGCCGGGAACAGGAAAAACCATGTTAGCGTCGCGCTTGTGCGATTTGCTTCCTCCCATGAACGACGAAGAAGCGTTAGCCTCCGCCGCGGTCACGTCATTAACCCAGCAACCTTTGCATGAGGGAAACTGGCGTCAGCGACCGTTTCGCAGTCCTCATCACTCCAGCTCTATGGCGGCGCTGGTCGGGGGCGGAACGGTCCCGCGTCCCGGGGAGATATCATTGGCGCACCAAGGGGTGCTGTTTTTGGATGAAATGCCAGAATTTGAGCGTCGTGTGCTCGATGCGCTTCGCGAACCGCTGGAGTCGGGTGAAATTATTATCTCGCGTGCTAACGGTAAAACCCGTTTTCCCGCCCGCTTTCAGTTGATTGGCGCATTAAACCCGAGCCCGACAGGCCATCATGAAGGCGAGTTGGCGCGCTCTAATCCACAGCAAGTGTTGCGCTATTTGGCGCGTTTATCTGGCCCTTTGCTGGATAGGTTTGATATGTCGATTGAGATCCCGGCATTGCCGCGCGGGATGTTATCGAGCGGCGGCGACCGCGGTGAATCAACCGCAAAGGTACGGGAAAGAGTCGCGTGTGCCCGTGCGCGTATGTTGGCGAGGCAAGGGAAAGTGAATGCGTTACTCAGCAATCGCGAAATGGAGGAATATTGTCAGCTTGCGCAGGCGGATGCCGCATTTCTCGAACAGGCATTGCATCGATTAGGACTGTCTGTGCGGGCATACCATAGGATCATTAAAGTGGCGAGGACGATTGCCGATCTGGCCGAAGCGGAGGTGATAAGCCGCCCTCACCTTGCTGAGGCCTTAGGGTATCGGGCGATGGATGGCTTACTTCGCCATCTCAACGCCCAAGTCAGTTGATTACTTCTGGCTTAACAGGAAGTTAATCAGTTGGAAGTACTCTTCAGGGGTTTCGACGGTTTTCGGTGTCACGTGATATTTACCGTTCACGATCACCGCAGGCACGCCGCGTAGGCCGGCTTTTTCAAAAGATTGATCAAATCGTTGGGCCATCGAGTTGGCGGCAAAACTGTTGTAAGCCGAATCGAACTCTTTGCCGTCGACACCGTTGTCGACAAACATCTGGCGAACGTCATCTAGCGACTTGGGCGCATTTTGGGCCACATGAATACGGTCAAAAATCACCGGGATCATGGTGTCTTCAACGTTTAAGACCACGGCGGTTGCATAGGCGCGTGTGACCACTTCACCCATGTTGCCGCCCATAAAAGAAACGTGATTTTTCACTACTTTGGCATTATCTGTCACTTGCTGCTTCAACTGCTGCACCAGTGGCTCAAATTGGAAGCAGTGCGGACAGTAAAACGAGAAGAACTCGGTCACCGTTGGGGTATCGGTCGCTGCGGTGTCTAGGATTTGATAATCCTCGCCCGCCTTGAAGCGGCCGGGTTTGGCGGCGGGGACGTCGATTGCTTCTGCTGGCTCAGTTTGGGTTTGGGTTTGCGTCGTGGCCTGTTGGCTTGTCGACTCGACGGTTTCAGGCTCAGAGCAGGCCGCAAGGCCGAGTACGAGCAAGATAGGAAGCAGTTTTTTCAGCATCATTGAATGACTCTCCGTTATCGGTTGAACGCTTACGGGTACAAGGTAAGCGATGGCGCTTGTAAGGCGGCAAGCTGCTCTTTAAAAGCAAGCACCTGACTTTCCCAGTATTTTGCCTCAGCAAACCAAGGGAATGCACGTGGAAATGCCGGGTCTTGCCAGCGTTTTGCTAACCACGCCATATAGTGCACCATTCTCAGACCACGTAAGGGCTCGATCAGTTGCAATTGGTCAGCAGGAAATTCACTAAACTCACGATAGCCTTCGGCAAGGGTATCAAGTTGGGCCAGCTGATCAGCACGGCTGCCGTTTAAAAACAGCCACAGATCTTGAATTGCGGGGCCATTGCGGGTGTCGTCAAAGTCGACAAATAACGGGCCATCGCGCCATAGAATATTGCTCGGATGGCAGTCGCCGTGCAAACGGATAATCGGCCAGTTGGTGTGCCATCTTTCGCTAATGGCATCGATCAATCGGTCAAGATCGGAGAAAAAGGTCGATTTAATTCCATCGGGGATCAGGCTCGCATGAGTCAATGCTTGGCGAGGTTGGTAGAGGTGGGTGTCGAGATCAAATCGCGCACGTGCCTGAAAAGGTCGAGCGGCACCGACTTGGTGAATACGGCCAAGATAGCGGCCAACCGCTTCGAGCTGGTCCCAGTTATCGACTTCAAAGTTGCGCCCACCCACGCTGGGAAACAATGCAAAACGGTAGCCGTTGAAATGAAACAAGCAGGTCCCGTCGCGAACAAGCGGGGCAACGACGGGAACCTCCGCGTCGACTAACTCTTGGCAAAACGCATGTTCTTCAAGAATTTGCTCGTCTGTCCAGCGGGCAGGGCGATAAAACTTCACCACGTAGCGCTTGCTATCATCGGCAACAAATTGGTAAACCCGATTCTCGTAGCTGTTCAGTGCAAGTAAACCCGATTGTGGGTAAATCCCTACCGACTCAATGGCATCCAGTTGATGCTCAGGGGTGAGGGCGTGAAAATCAAAGCCAGGTTCATTCATGGTTTGCTACTCATTCAGCACAGAAGTGTCATGGTAACAAATAAAAAGGGCGCTGCATGCCTGTCTCTTGATCACATCTCAGAGGTCAAGAGACTGGGCTAGTAGGTAACCTTCAAGGATGGTTTGTAACATAAACCATCCTTCCCATAACCTTTCCCAGCCAACTCGGCCATTACGTTTTGAGTCATGCCAACCGGCTAACTTCCCGAGATTAATGTACGCCCAATACAGACTGGGAGCATGCTTTGGCGGCTTACTNCTGTCTCTTGATCACATCTCAGAGGTCAAGAGACTGGGCTAGTAGGTAACCTTCAAGGATGGTTTGTAACATAAACCATCCTTCCCATAACCTTTCCCAGCCAACTCGGCCATTACGTTTTGAGTCATGCCAACCGGCTAACTTCCCGAGRTTAATGTACGCCCAATACAGACTGGGAGCATGCTTTGGCGGCTTACTCTTTTCCTGTTTAGACCACAGAAGCTTCCAAGCCAGCGGGCTTAATATCGTTTCACAACTCTGTCTTTCGGCCTCTTCTTTATTGAGTCCGAGGTAACGCAGTTGGTGCAACCGCACCGCGATGAAAGCCAGTATCACGACCATTCGCTCTAAGTTTTCTTTACTTTGCATCCGCAGGCCTTCGACTTGAGTTCCGCCGCTCTTCCATGCTTTGTGAAACTCCTCAATCAACCAGCGCTTTTCGTAGTGATCCAATATGCGTGCAGCATCTTCTTTCGTCCGGACGGGCTCTGATGTCAGAATATGCCAGTTCAGGCCTTTCTCATGGCCAACTTCCTGACAACCC
>NZ_MUFO01000024.1:0-44787 GCF_001995345.1 Salinivibrio sp. IB872
CATTCATTTATATTCATATCAATATATTACTTTAGAGTTGTTCTGTTTAACTACAGAGCTGTCAAGAATCAACTTTTACAAATTGAGCTGAGAAAGACTCTATGCAGATTTATTCAGAGCTATTCGACATATTCAAGTGAGATAAGGAAAAAAGATTCAGACCTACTTGTTAATTTTGAAAAAGTAATATTTTCCGGAATATCCTCAGGTGAAGGAGAAATTCCATCCACATATGATGGAATAGAACAACTTGCACGATTAGTAAAGTCTTTAAAGCAATAGTACATATAAGAAAGGCCACGGTAATAACCGTGGCAAATAGTGAGAGAAATAGGATTTATTATTATAGTATGCATTATTAGGATGCGCTTCTGAGTCTCAGAGTCAAGATTCCAACAATCACTCGCACTTAAGAGGCTCGATTTTGCGATCCATTGTGAAAAGTGCGAGTGATATAAGGGCGCTTTGCATTAGTTGAAAGAAGCAATAGAGCGAATCGCCCGATACAGATACATACACCAATAGAGCCACCGACCACCTCCGCCCTGCTAGACCAAAGCGAACGCTCTGTATGCTCTGGCGTATGCCATTTCTCTCTACACTTACCTCGCGTACCGCTTTAATACCCTCGCGAACTTGAGCAAACGTAACGCGGCTTTGTGTTCTTCATTGGGTGCGAGCTTAAGGATGTAAGCAGCTGTGGAAATCTGATGGGGAGATAGTGGCACTTTATTAGGCATGATGAGTTGCTTACCACTCATCTTCCAGTCGTCCCACTCAGGTTCACAAGGGCACAAATCATGCCCGACATACATRCGCATCACSCGCTTGCACAATGGCGGAATGGRTTTTCCTTCGTCCCASTTTTTGACCTCAGTCGCAGAAACTAAACATAGTTTCGCGGTGTCTTCGATAGATAGTCCACATGTAAAACGTCTAAAAATGTAGTTTTGCGTTATTTTTCTATTCATAGCTTTTATAACCAACTCTTTTATAATCAAGTTGGTCTCGGGCTATGCATTACTTTTTCTTTTATATACAGGGACTTATATTTACCATAAAGGCACTCAGTCGCAGAAACTAAACATAGTTTCGCGGTGTCTTCGATAGATAGTCCACATGTAAAACGTCTAAAAATGTAGTTTTGCGTTATTTTTCTATTCATAGCTTTTATAACCAACTCTTTTATAATCAAGTTGGTCTCGGGCTATGCATTACTTTTTCTTTTATATACAGGGACTTATATTTACCATAAAGGGCAKATAATGCGCACTAAAGGGGCTGGATTTAACATCTGAACACGGACACGGGATTCTTTATGTCTATCTTTAAAATGACTCGTAAAATCATAACGTTACGCACAATCCTGTTTGTTTCTCGTCGTTCATTATGTATTTTATTGCCAGTGCTGATGGTTGCCTATTTTACAACGTTTTCAAAATCATCGGCGCATTTTCGCTTTTCTCGATTATCCGCGCGGAAACCAATCGGAAAAAACCAACAAATTAAAGATGTATTTGTGAGGTTTATCACATGCTGATTGACGCATTCCGCACGCTTTTTTGGCGTGAATTCGATTCTATAGACGCTGGCGCGCAATATTTCCATGTTCGCCCCATCACTGTGCGCCGTTGGCTTGATGGCTCTACGGTACCAAACCCAATGGCTGAGAAGCTATTAATCATCAAAGCACGTGGCTATTTGCCCAACGACTGGCGCTGGGCTGGTTTTCGGGTCGACGAAGGTAATGCATGGCTCGTAACCCCCGAGGGTCATAAATTCAACCCAAAGGATTTGGACGCGTTCCCGCTTTGGCGTGGCGAATATATGGAACTGTTACGGCGTCACGGACATATTAAAGGCCCAATTAAGACCCAGCCGCCCCGAGAACACCCTAAGCCGTTCCGAGGTGGTCGACGCTGTGAGGCTGCGCCGTGGATACCTATCCGTGACAAGCTGCGAAAGTAGTTAGATAGTACAGTAATAATGTTCAACCGCACGAGGCCTCAAAGTGATATTCGTGCGGTTTTAGCCCAAGGTTTCTATCTATAATCGCCAGCTGAGCGTCTTACGTGCACTTCAGCTAAGCCTAAGTTTTCTAGTAGGCTTTTTATTTCGGTTTCTGAGTTTTTGCACTTGGGGCCTAGTACAACCTCGTGTATAGAGTCCGTAATATCAATCTCTATGTATGGGGCTATCCCATAGTTAGTAATGCGATAGGACATTTCGCTTGGTTTGGAAAAATTAACTAGCCTAACCTCTTTTTCACTTTGATAAAAAACGTCTTTAAAAGAGTAAGCAAGTATTTCTAGCTCACGGCTTGATCTCCACTTTACGTCATCTAAAGGATATTTAATAGAATAGCCACTGTTCATGTTTAGTACCATTAAGCGTAGGCTACTATATACATTTTTGACTAGTTCTTTCTTGCTATATGAAACATCAAAAATTTTGCTATCTTTAATATTGATCAGTGTATCTCTATTTATACCAATGGCAAATCCAGCTCCGTCGTCAGCATATGAACGCCATTGACTCAAGCTATCTCCACCATCGTTGGAGAATGAGCATATAAAACTATTACTCAGCGGCCCCTCAGAAAGAGAACTCTGTAAAGTATCTGTCGACCTGCCAAGAAAATCTTCTACTACGCTTTCAAATCTCCTCAAGCCTTTATCTTTTATACTAGACATAAAATCATTTTTATTATAATCAGTTATTGCTTCCTTTAGGATACTTATTCCAAGCGTATATTCATTGGGGTCATTCAATTTTGATGCATCCGTAGCCCAAAGACTCTTTCCTTTTACAATACTTAAAAACGTATCGGCGCTAGTGTAGTGATATATCAATTCATTCATAATGGGAGCATAACAATAAAAAAAGAAGCCGCAGTTTAACACCGCGGCTGAAGGAGAGAAATAGGGCTTACTCGTCGTTGGTCAGCCCCTTTGTTATTGGATTGTTACGATAACAGAACAAGCGCCCTACTTTCTGCGAGTCAACACTCAAGTTACTGGATTTGCGACTAAAAAAGCTTTCGTTGTTTGCGTGCCGTCGCGCCTTTCTTGCCTGCTGCGCGTAACTTCTTGCGCATCAGTGCCGCCCAGCGCTTGTCATTTTTCCACTTCTTGGCAGTGGCTTGGCCGCCTTTGCGACCCGCCTGCTTCACTGTCATTGCTTTACTGGCCATTGCTAATTCCTTCTATGAGTCGGATTCGGTTTTCGTGGTCTTGAACGATACTTTTAATCCACCGGATATCGACTTTTAGCGCTACGACAGTCGCGACGCTGGATGCCACACCGGTTAGCCCTGAAATAATCAGATATTGGGTCATTTCCATATTGGCCCCCTCACCATCAGAGAACGCAGCAGGCGACGAAAGCCGAACGTATCGATAAATATGAGCGCCCCGCCGTACCACCAATACTCGGGCAGGGAGGCGAGAACGGTAAAACCGGCGCGCATATCATCGACGGCACTAGGCACAAACGACATGACAATGGGCGTTATCCAGAGAAACACAATCACATCGTCTTTAATGCCTCGGGTTTTCAGCGAGATTAAATCGAGGTCTGCGGCGTGGTGGTCGCCATTTTCGACGCGCTTAATCGCTGCCTGTGTTTTAGCTTCCTCGATGCGGTCTTTGCGTTCTGCGCGGCGCTGCTTGGCCTCGGCTTTGTCTCGGAACCACCCAATCGCACCAGAGATAATTGCACTAATCGCAGTAGCGCCAATCATAATAGGCCCCCTGCTTTCATCTTGCCGATGACATAGGAGCCAATGACCATTGTGATTACGCCAACGGCCACACGGGCCGCGAGTTCTTTATTACTCATACTAAAGCGACCCCCTGCGAAATCACGTCCGTATCAAAGTATTGGCCGCCGTTCTCAAACTCGGCCATAGCCCCTAACACACTAACCAGGTTAGCGCTGGTTACTTCACTGTCAGCGGTAAGGCCCGCACGATTTGCCACAAACGCGATATAGTCACGCGTCGGGTTTTCGTGTTTGGGTGCCCAACGTTTGAGGACGGCGCCCAGTGTTGTGATGCCGTACTTGTGGCGGTAGTTGGTAATGAGTTTGGCCGCTGCGCGAAAGCCATAGACTGGATTTGAGAAAATCGCATAGCGGCCATCATGGCCGGTTTGGCCGTTCCAATCGTTATGTTTGGAGTATTCGATATTAAGCGGGTTGTTGTTGCGTACCCCGCGTGGTTGCGTTGCCATAGCGCCCCCTTGAACGTGTTTAGTTGCTCGCGACAACGTGACGGCTGCCGCGAGGGTTGCAAGAATAATGAGAAGGTTTGTCTTCATGCGCTGTTTGGGCGGTGGCAGGCTTCCGCTTCCCACGGCTCACCAATTTTCATGGGTTTTTGAGGCCGTGTTGCGTTGCGGTCTGTAACCATCGGCCAGTTCGTCACTTGAATTGTGGCTACTGACATCGCCACGATGTCTTTTACGTCCGCGATTTTTTTACCTTCGTCATCTAAAAAGAGTGCTTTTGAGTAGTCAAAATACACATAACCGCTTTCATAGCCGACCAGCCCCACGCCAAGAGCAGGTGACCGGTATTTACCGTCTTTGAATTTAAACGATGGCATATTAAACGTGACTTGCGATGTGAAGTCATAGGTTATCGGCAAATCGCACGCTTGATATTCCCAACCCATATTTTCTGCTGCTTCATCATTACTAAAATAGCCGTTCATGATGCGCGCTTTAACTTGCTGTTTGGTGTAGTTGTATTCAACGGGCGCGGCTGTCAAATGAGGAATAGCGCTAATAAAATCAACCGGATTATCAATGATATTTAGGCCGCTAAAGTCAGGAATATAACGGCCGTCACTATTAACGGTAAATTTTGTTTTTACAAAATCAGCGCGAATTGGTGCGACTTGCAAAGTTTTATCCTTACTCCAAAACTCCACGGTTACTATATATCGTCCTTCAGGTGTTTTTATAGATGTGCCTATTTTCGCTTCGAACTCTTTTGGCTCGTCGCCATTATTCTCAATATCTATCCATTCAGAGTATTGATTGCCAGCGCCAGCCATAAACATGATACCGCCGCCGCTGGTTACATTTTCAACGGTGGTGCTAACTAGCAGGCGAACGCTTCCTTTTCCCATCGCTTTAAATTTAACGCGAAATCCGTAGGTCTCATCGTCAGCGAAATTTTCACTTAAATAGCTAGGCGCTTGTACGGCTTGATGCCATTGCATCCAACCGTTAGTAAACATTAAATCTCTATATGAATATCCCAACTCATAGTTGTATGAGTTAGTAAACATGGTCCAGCTTTCCGCAAACTCCCAGCGGTCTTGAAACCAGCTATTGCTTGCTTCTTGGAACAACCAACCGCCCCTACCGTAAAAATCGTGGCGTTGCGTGTCGTATTCGTCGTGAAACTTATCCCAATCGAATGTTGACTTTTTGGGCTTAGTGATGCCTTTATCGCTGGCTGTCGCTTTGCATACGCGAGTTCACGCGCCAGCCATTCGATTTTGTTACGGTCGCTCCCCTCGGGTAAGTCCGCAGGTAATGCTTTCTCGTTCATGCACATAGCTCCATGATGTTAATTATTGTTTCCTTGTCGCCAGTGAAGACCAGCGCGCCGGTGATGGTGGTTTCCAGTGAGTCAGGGATAGATAGACCGTTTATGTCGGCCTCAGCATCGTCTGCGCTCGGGTAAGCCGTTACCTCGGCGGCTGGCGTGATGGTCATCGACAAGCGTGCCGGATTGGCGTCGAGTTCGGCGCGTCCGTTCTCGTCGAGCGTGAGCGTTTCCGTTTGCCAGCGAGTTGGCTGGACCTGTCGTACAGCAAGCGGATTTTTGGCATACACGGCCACGGCCTGCCCGCTTTCTAGCTTGACGCGCGGCAGGTCGCTCACCTTCACCGCTGGCAATGATTCGATATCTACAGACGGCAGACGTTTAACGGCCACATCTGGAAGGCTTTCGACTTCAACGGGCGGCATGGCCGCCACGGCGACGGGTGGCATTTCGCGCACTTTGACGCCCATGTTTTCTGGCGATGGATTAAATGCACCGAACCCGTAGCGCACACGCACCCAGCCCGCTTCACCGAGGTTTTGCACTGTCACAGTGCCGGTCAGGTTCACGCCGCTGATTTGGTCACGCTCATAGAGTGTCTGCACACCGTCGGCAGTCTTCACCAATAAGCCGCCCTCTGGCGCTTCCATCACGAACAAATAGGTGCCCGAGATGGGAAAATCGAACTTCTCGCGTGGCTCGACGTATTTTTCGAACATTATTTCGTCCCCCGCACCGCAAAGAATGTGACCGCTGACATGCCCACGACAGATAACGCGACTATCCATAGATAGGTTTTCTGCTCGGAAGCGCTGCCGCCGTTTTCTTGGTCACGCTTGGTCTCTGCCAGCTCTTTAAGTGCCTTGATGTTTTTCGCGTTCTGCTCGGCTTGGCTGCCCGCTAAGCCTTGCAACATCTGCATTGATTCCGAATTCTGAATGGCCTGTACTTGCATTGCGTCTTTTGACGTATCGCGCACAGCAGCCAGTGACTCTTCGGCGAACTCAAATGAGCGGTCGACCGCGCCGTGGTCGGTGACGGTGGCGTTAATGGTCGAGTTGTTGACGCCAGAAATCGCCACGCCAAGGTTATCGCCTTGAATGGCGTTCTGACCGCTGACGTTCGTGTTAACGTTTTTTGTTTTGCTGCTACTCTTTGAACCGCCCATGTTTAAAGCTCCAATTTATGCAAGGTAAGTGGCGGTAAGCCGTCGCCCTGCTCCATTTGTGACACCGTCACACCCTCAAACACCGCTTGCAGCCGCCGCACGCCGCGCTTTGCCGTCTCCCAAACAATCGCATCAAATCCGGCTTTCTTTGCTTGCGCGATTAATGCGCTAATGCCACGGCGTAGGCCGCAACCGCCAACTGCTAGCAAGTGATAATCGTTGCCGACGGTTTCACCGACGAGATAGAGTGCGGTCTTATCGTCGTGTGCGAGATACACGCCCGCTTCACCGCTGGCTATCAGTTGGCAAACGTCCGCAAAGTGCTTTTCACCGTTCTCTAAGTGGGAGTAAGCGCGCCGCAATTGCACGGCGGCGGCGCTTGCTTCTGGGGTGTTTGGCGTGATGAAGGTTAAACGTGTTTCCATGCGTACCACCCGCCAACAATCAAAAGCGCAATCAGGAACCACGAAGGGAACAACACATCACCAAATCGGATATTGCCCGCGTTCTGTGTGTTGCTCGCATGGCCGTATGCGCTGGAGGGGCCCGCGCCCCAGTCCAAGCTGTTTCCCTTGGCGCCCTTCGCGAGTGCGCCTATCGCTGCTGGATTCATCCCGCCCCCTTACTTTTTCTGGTAGAGGTAGTAAAGCGCGACCAACAGCAAGAAAAGCCACAGCTTTTTTGACATTTCAGAGCCGAACCACAGCCCTAGGCCGCCCGCACCGGCGGCCACGAGCGCGTAGCCGACAGGGATTGCAAATGGCATGGCGCTTACTCCTTCAGCAGTAACACGATGATGATGAGCAACAGCAGACCAACACCGCCCCCAATCACCCACGGGCTGTTAAAGCCTTGCTTTAATGGCTGTCCGTTAGGTGTCTGAGCCGGAATCGGCGTGCGGTTGTCTTCGGGGTTCGCCGATTGGCTGGCTTTTTTCTGCTGCTCAAACCAGCTTCCGGCCGCTTCCTTGGTGATATCGACGGCATCGTCATAGATGCCGCCGATTAGCTCGCCTGTAGATTCGATAATGCCGTCAAACCAGCCTTGGCTTGTATTGCTCACATCGGCGTCGTTTTTGTTTTTGAAACTTGCCATTTCGCCCCCTTAGCTTTGCTTGGTGGGTAGTGGCTTCACTTGCTTGATGCCTTCAATCAGCACATTGATAGGGCCGATTTTTTCGAGATCTAATTCAAAGCCAAGTTGACGCTGGGCGGCGGTATTGAGCTTGCCTTCTGACCCGAACCCGTGGCGCACAAAGTCCAGCGAGAAGTAACCGCTGTTTTGCTCAAGCCCCACAACACGCAAATCAAATGCGTTGTCTTCGCGTGTCACGTTCATTTCTTCAACGTCGTCACGCACGACACGAACGCGAGCAATTTTGTCGGTCTGAAAGTGCATCCGTTTAATCGAGTTAAACGGGCTGCGCTCGGGGTAATCGAACATTTGACGGCCACGCTTCGACCCATTCCACGTGAACGTTTTCAGCTCGGGCATGAAGTAGCGCTCAGGCTGGGCAGCCGTGGTATGGGCGCGGGCTTCAATCACAGGCGGCGCCGCGTCGGCGTCCTTGTTCTTGAGCTGGATATACATCATCCATAATTCACCGGGCAGCGTTACCAATTCACCGTGGCGGATACCCTGCTTGGTCTTCATCTTGAAGTCATAGAACGGGATGATATAGCGGCCTTTTTGAACGTAGTTGCCGCGATGCTCTTGGATGTCGACCAAGTCTTGCCCTGTCACATCAACAATGGGCGAGCCGTTCAGGGTTAGGCGCACATAGTCAATATCGGCGGGGTCTTCGATGTTTGTCACCAGCTCGATTTGCTGGTACGTGGGGCCAGTGACTAAGCGTAGGTGCGCTTGACGCCCCCAATACACACCTTCGACGGGGTCGAGCTCTTTAGGTCGTGGATTGAAAAACATGCTTTTCTCCCTTACCCAATCGCGTCTTCGACTGCGTCAACGTTGTTTGACGCCCAAACCACCACAGCGGCAACCAGTGCCGCGATGCCAATTGTCGTTAAAGTCGTTTTCTTCATGTCTTGTCCTTATTGCGTTGTGATAAACAGCGGATTAACTGAGCCGTTATTGCAACACCCCGCGCTGCCCTCACTTCAACCACAAAAAAGGGGCGCTCCCTATAGCGCCCCTTGTGTGGGTTTTGCGATTTTCGTCACGGTCTAGAAGTGAATTTTCCCTCGCTTCCATGCTTTACCGTCCTGCTCGATGTATTCGAGCTGGGCAAGTGTCGCGATTTGCTCGGCCGGTATGCCGGTTTTTTGCTGGATATACTTGGCCGAATCTTCGGTCTTTTGCATCATCACGGCACAGCGGCGACAGTTATCAAGAATGGTTTTGCTGACCTCTTGGCCGCGTTGGAACAAATTGATCGTGTGAATGTTAAATTTTCGTCCCACCCGCAATAGCTGGCCGTGATAGCCCTTCGCCTTTCCTGCTGTCTCTGAGTGCTCGGCCACTTCCTCAAGGACCACTTTTAACGGCTTGTTGTTACCGTCTCCAAGCGCCCATACGACTTGGCAGAATTTGTCGAAATCAGCCGGTGTCGTCGGCCGGTCAGGTGACCACGCAATACGACACCCTGCCTTTTTGCGTCGTGCGAGCTTGGCGGCGCGGTATACATCGGCCAGCTTTTTAAACGCACGCACCTGTAGGCCAACAAGGCGACCGGTGTAGTCGCCGTAGGGGTCGAATATCAGTACGTGGTCGGCCTTGTCGAGTGTGCGCTTTTTCGCGTAGCTGGTTTTGCCGCTTTCCGACATGCCAGCAACCCAGATATGGCCGTTACGTAAGCTGTTATTGGGATTAACTGGGCGCATTAGGCCGCCTCCTTATCGGCCTCTTGTGGCGCGTCGTGCTCCTCGTTATCTGCCTTAACGGCACGTAATCGCGCCATATCTTCGGCCTTGAGTTGCTTCACTTGGCCGATAGATTCGATGGTCAGCCCACCGACGGCCTTAATGGCGACAATCTCGGCCTCATACTGGGCGAGCCAGTCGGGCAACAGTGCGCCGTATTTAATCAACACTGGCGCACAATCGCGGGCCACTTGCTGGCGGCGTTCGTCGTCGATTTCAAAGCGGGGGTGAACAAACGTCTTAATCGCTTGTTCAATGCCCATCAGGGCGACCAAGGCTGACAGCGGGGCTATTTCAGCCGCAGCCTGCTCGGCCTCAGCATCAGCTTGTTCGGCGTCAGCGTCGGCCTGTGCTTTTGCCTGCGCGTCAGGGTCGTGTTCTGTGTCGAATTGCTCGAGTTCAAGAGCAAGCGCGTCCGGTGATGCGCCCTGCTCGACCGTGGTTTCTTGTTCGGTGATTTGTTCGTCCATACCTAGCCTTTTTGTGTTGTGAGTTAGACGGTTTGTGGCGGTTGCTTGAGTTTGGCAACCACGGCCAACAGGCCAATAATCAGGGCGACGATACCGCCCGCCATCGCAAAATTGCTCGCCCCCTTTTTACCCTGTGAGGGCGCGGGCGCACTGGCCTGCTCGCCCTCTGGGGCCGGTAATGTGTCGGCCTCAGCTTGGGGTACGCTCTCGGCAGCCTCTAAGGCTTCGAGGCTATCGACATAATCCGCAAAATAGGCCTGAGGGGCTGCCCCGTTGCGTTGGTCAACGCCACACTTTTCGCAAATGCTGTATAGCGTGCCCTGACGGGTGCCGGTTGCGCGGTGAATTGTCATCACATCGCCGCAGCTACAACGCTTCACCCCAATCGCGGGGTTTTTGGTTTTACGGGCTGGCAATGTCATTCGTGGGCCTCCATTGCTTCCAATCGCTCTAAGATATTTTCTTGGCGCTCAGTGATGGTCTTCATCCACACCACCAATAAGCGCAGCGGCGCGGCAATGAGCTTGCCGACCATCGGCGCGTCGCCCGCTTTTTTGGCTTCAACTTCAAACTGACCTAGCAACTGCGTCATTTTTGACATGGTTTTTCATTCCTTTTTTATTGTTGTCACGGCATTAACAAAGCGCTGTTGGGCGGCCTTGCTGCCTAGCTCTGCTTTTGCTTGTTGCCTGATAGGCAGCCAATCCAAACAACAATATTGGCTACCCGTGTCGGGGTTGTGGGCACGTTCAACCATCGACCAGCCCTTGGCCCCAGCAGCCCAGACAAGAAAGCTGCTGATATTGGTCTCTGCTTCGGCACCGTCAAAGTGAACAAGCGGATGGTCACGCGACACGGTCACACCACGAGCCTTTATCTCGGCATTAATGGCGTCAATGTGCATGTCTGCTTGTTTGAGACGTTTTTTTAACTTGAGCAACCGGCGCTCGATTTGCTCAGGGGTGAGCTTTTTGGACTTTTTCACAATTGCATATGCGCGAGCCGTGGCGGCCACTTGCTTTTTTAGCTTGCTGCGGGCAATCAATCGGGGCGCTTTCCATGCCTCTAGGCGTTCGCGCAAATCCGCGATAATCGCGCCCATGCGCTCCGCTTCAAAACTGGCGATGACTTCAAATGCAGGGGCTCGACTGGCGCGGGCAATGTTATAGCGGTTACCACGAATCAATCCTTGCTCGGCGTTCTGGCCTTTGGCCGCGTACCCCACCGCTTTGATGATGTAACTGCCTGCCGCCATTGGCTGACGGATGCGCTCTAGCTTGGCGAACCCGTGGCCCCAAATGCCCTCTAGGCGTTCAGCCCAGTTAGCGAAAAATCGCTTTTCGACGTCCCAACGCATCAACAGATGCACATGTGGGTTAGGCTCGCCGTCCTCGTTCGCCGGACATTCAGCCACCCACATGTAGTGAAAATCGGCATCGCCTGCGCCCTCGATTTTGGTTGGCTGGCTGTTGATGGGACAAAACAGGCGGCCGCTGTCAGAGTCACGCTCGGTCTGATAGGTCGCCGTCCAGCCCCGCTGATACATCTTTTTCGCGCCGTCGAGAAAACGCGATACTTCGCGTCCTATAGWCGTCACCGGCTCGGCATCGTCGGGCCCAAAGAGTTGTTGGCGGGTTTGTTCGTCAAACGTCAGGGTTAAAAACGTAGTGAATCCACCGTGACACGTTGCGACATAGGCGGCGGCCTCGAAAATTTTACGCACCGCGTTTTTTGTCAGGTTTTCAGTGAAGCGTGCGCCCGTGGTGGCATCGGGGGCATCGGTTGGCCGTGGTTGAACATGGATACCCGCCCGATATTTTCCTGACCACTGTTGATAACTGATGCGAAAACTGCGGTGTTTCTCCAGCGTGTTGCTATCGCCGGTCAGCAATTCGCGATTTAGGCGTGTTGACCAGCGCGATTCTGGCGACTGATAGCCGCCCTCGCTCCAGCTCTCGGCATGGGGTACGTCGACAACGTTAAGGCCCATTTCTCGGCGTAGCGACTTATTGAGGACGCGATACTTGGCAGAAATCGCGTCCCGCTTGGCTTTCGTCCGTGTCGGACTTTCGCACCCTTTGACTAGCCTAGCGTCTCCGGCACTTCGTGCCGCCGCTGCGCGGGCAAGTTCGTGCTCGCGGTCAGTTAATCCCACGCGTTGGCGGTGATAGAACTCGTGACATTGTAACTTTCGGCGTTCGTCTACAAAAAAAGCCTCGGGCGTTTCGCCGTTGGCTAATTCAGGGTGAAGGACGTTATTCCTTACTTTGGCGGGGTCTGCTTTGACCGTGCCCGCCGTGGCATAGAGCACGACATTTTTATCTAACATGGCAACCTCGCAACCTTGTTGTCCTCGGTTACCAGCACGCCCAATTCACGTAATACGCGCAGCATGTCAAACATAACAATCGTAACCACGGTCAACGTGAGCGGCTTGGCGCAATCTTGGGTGTAAACGTCCATTTCAGACGTCGCCCCCATATCGCGGTACAGAATGTAGCTTGGGCGGGTAATTAACAGCGCCCCTAGCCCAGCTCTAATGCCACGCTCAGAAGCGAGAACCGGCTCGCCGCGCTCGATGTATACTTGATACTCACTTTTTGTGTGTGCGCAATGCCATGAATAGTGGCATTGCGGCCCTTTGAGGGCCGCGCCGCCTGACGTTTCCGCACGAGCGAAACCTTGTGTTCTCACTGGACCACCCATTATTACCCCCTATAGCCCAGCAGGGCTGCTCGCTTCGCATCAACGGCACGCTTTGCGGCAATTTGGTATTCACGGGAGTAACGACGGTCAGGACAGCCGAAGACGTGCTTTTTCTTCGGCAAGTTCAAATCTTCGCGGATTTTGTCTATCCAAGCTTGGTGATTGGTATGTTCCATGTCGTAGATCCTTTTGCTCAGTGTCTGAAAACGTCAACAACAATTAGACGTCAACAGAAACTGTATAGTCAACATGGCCCAAACTATGGATACGAACATTTTGTACGTCTATGATTTAACAAATAAACGCTATTTTGGGTCGGTGAAATGAACGTAATTCTTGAGTTAATGGATAAAGCAAAAGCTAGGCAGAAGCTGCCTTCAGACTATGCTTTGGCAAAAAAACTGGGTGTTCCACGTTCTAACGTCTCAACATGGCGAACAGGAAGAAATCTCCCCGAATGGCCTATCATTTTTGACTTAGTGGATTTGGCAGGAGAAGACGATCAAAATGTTGTCTTCAAAGTCATTGAAATTAAAGAGAAAAATGAAAGGCTAAACAAGACTTTAGCCTCTATAGAAGTGCGCCCAGCCTAAGTTATTGCAACTCACCAAGCTCTATATAATGCGCACTTGGATTTAATGGTTAACACAGAGGCGACGTGTTGATTATCGCCTCCAACAGTCATGTTATTTGAGCGAAAACTAGCACTATTTGAATGATTGATGTGGAAAAACGTTTTTGATGCGCTGCTGTGTGCGACTATCGATGCTGCGTGACATGACTAATTTCGCTGGCTTAAAACGGTTGCTATACACTTTAACGGTTCCGGTAAACGGATTTCGTTTGGCAATTTCTTGGCAATCATGCAAGAAACCTTTTGGCACTTTGCCTTTGTGACGAACAAGCTGTCCATCTTTAAATGCGATGACAATCAAAGGTCTATCAATCAACATAAACGCGAGAAAAATCGCGAACGATATAAATAAAAAATAACCCATAATACTGCTCTAACTGCTCCAGAGTCAGACTCTTGCTGTGAATGCAATCTGTCCAACGGCTACATATCGAGTAAGTTGCTCAAATCTTTTTTCAATGCATCAACTTGTTTGCTTGCGCTCTCTGTACGGTTTGCCTCGGACAACAAATACTCGATGGTATCGGATAAGGTCGCGTCTAGCTCATGCGCTTTTTGTGAGAGCCGTTCCCAAACCCGATAATCCAAATCAATTGATTTTTTGCGGGTGTGTTCTTGCTCGGCATTGAAGTGACGCTTTCGCTTGGCACGAATTGCTTGTTTGAGCTTGTTATCGAGCGCTGGCGACATGTGCTTTTCAATCCATTGATTGACGCGCGTTGGCTCATGCTCAATCGCCATTAACGCATCGATAGCCGTTTGTATTTCGGAACTATCAATGTATTTTGTGACGGTGTCACCATCTTTCCATTTTTTGACTAGATAGGTCCATTTCCAGCCCGCTTCGAGGTTTTCGAGTTGTTGATATTTCATATGCCCAAGCTTTGATCACGCCGATTGGTGACAGCGTAACACCAACTGTCAATCTGTTCAATTATCACACATAGTAAAAGCGGCGTATTGATCCCCTGCCCGTCGTTTACCGGTGTGCCCATAGCGAGTATGCCTATTCGCCCAGTGTGTTATCCTTTATACTCGTTCCATTCTAATCCTAGTCAGTAATCATAGACATGCATGAAGTTGATTGGCGTGATGCCAAACCACATTATTCTCAGTTTACCCCAGCAATTGCTCAATTTGAGACATTGGAAGCGGCTGAGCTATTCTCACTCCAATCTCGACTTAGTCGCGCGTTCCGGTGGCTAATGACACCAGACTGTCCAACACAGTGCTTAGTCGTCATGTCCTCTGATTTGCCGGGCTATCTTAATGCGTACCAAGATGCGTTAACCCAAATTGATGCACGTACCCCTGTGATTGTGGGTGAAAACATCACTGAAACATCACTATTCGGCTTTGCTTATGATGAAAACAAAAACGTTACAGCGTCACAAAAGCAATTTGGCTTAATTCATCAAGCTCATCAAGGCGCCATCATTCTCAAAATCGCAGATGTGCTTCAACAACCGCGTGTTTGGCTTCGTTTGCGTCAACTACTCGCCACGGGTCGCTTACCCTGGCAAACAGCACGTGCAGATCAACTGACCGCATTGCCTGATGAGACGCTCAGCGTCCGAGTGATACTGGTGGGCGATCGACAATGGTTAGCAGATTTCGAGACTCATGAACCTGACTTGTACGATGGTATCGCCGCATTCGCGGAGTACGAGCAAGACATTGAAGTCAATGAGAACAATATTGAAGCCTATCTTGCTTGGCTAAAAGGCATTGCAAATCAATTAACAGATAAAACCATTACTGATACTGCCATTGTCCAACTGATGCAAGCAGGGGCGAGAGAAAGCGAAGCCCAACACCGAATGCCTTTGTGCCCAGTGTGGTATCAGCAGCTGCTTGGCGAAGCACTTATGCATGCTGAAAACCAATTGGACGGGAACGCGATTGCTAAGGCATTAGCAGAGCGCTATCAACGTGCCGCCTACTTACCTGAACGAGCCATTGAAGATATCCATAAAGGCCAAGTATTTATTGATACTCGTGGTGAACATATTGGCCAAATCAACGGTCTCACTGTCATTGAAGTCCCGGGCCATCCCATGAGCTATGGTGAACCGGCACGTATTTCATGTGTTGTACACTCTGGCGACGGCGACATTGCTGATGTGGAACGCAAAGCGGAACTCGCGGGTAATATTCATGCCAAAGGCATGATGATTATGCAGGCCTTTGTTAGTGCTGCGCTTAATCTTGATGAACCATTGCCCTACTCAGCGTCCATTGTGTTTGAGCAATCTTATTGTGAGGTCGATGGTGACAGCGCTTCCTTGGCAGAGTTGTGTGCTTTTGTTAGCGCGCTTTCCTTGCAACCTATCAATCAAGCGATTGCGATTACGGGCGCTGTCGACCAGTTTGGACGAGTGCAAGCCGTAGGAGGGATCAATGAAAAAATTGAAGGTTACTATCAAGTTTGCGCACATCGTGGCTTAACTGGTCAGCAAGGCATTGTATTACCGAAAACAAATCTGTCATCGCTCTGCCTACGCCAAGATGTCGTGGATGCGATAAAAGCCGGTCAATTTCATATTTGGGCGGTTGATGATGTCGAACAAGCGCTTCCTATCGTGACTGGGCTCCCATTCTCAGGAGACGAAGGCGAAACATTACTTGGCAAAATTTCTGACAGGATCGATCACTTTCATAATGGTGAAAAACAAACCTGCAACACTTTGTTTAGCCGATTAAAAAACTGGTTGGGCCAGTACTGATCCGAGTTGTTTGGCGTACACGTGTACGCTAATCTGCTCGCAATTGAATAAGGAGCAGTTTAGATATAATGAAACGCCAAAATTCCTATAATCGTGAAGACCTTCTCGCCTCTAGCCAGGGTGAACTATTTGGCCCTGGCAGACCGCAACTCCCCGCGCCTAACATGCTCATGATGGATCGCATCGCTGAAATCACCGAACAAGGTGGGGATTTCGACAAAGGGGTCATCATCGCCGAGCTCGATATTAATCCTGACCTTTGGTTCTTCGACTGCCACTTCCCGGGTGATCCTGTGATGCCGGGTTGTTTAGGTCTTGATGCGATGTGGCAGCTTGTGGGATTCTTCCTTGGCTGGGTTGGTGGCGAAGGTAAAGGACGTGCGCTTGGTGTGGGTGAAGTCAAATTTACCGGCCAAGTACTTCCTACTGCCAAGCAAGTACGCTACGAAATTCACATGAAGCGAGTGATTAACCGCAAGTTGGTGATGGGTGTTGCTGACGGGCGCGTGCTTGTCGATGGCAAAGAAATCTATGTCGCCAAAGACCTGAAAGTAGGTTTATTCCAAGATACATCAGCATTCTAACTAATACTGTATCTCTACACTTCTCCAAGCCGGCATCTACGCCGGCTTTTTATTATCCCCGACTCGCTTTAATAGACTCGTGAATTGAATTTAGTGATTTAGCTCAATGGGAACTCGTTAGGTATGATTTATTCTTGTTTTACATATAAAGTTATAGTGCATTAAATAGCCAAGAAAAAGGCCTTACCCGAACGATAAGGCCAAAACACGGCAATAAATGATTACTTCATCATTTCAGATTTATTACTTCTGCCTTCACGCCAGCCACCAAGCCAGTGGCTCCTTGCATCCGTTTGTTGGTAAGGACATATATCAGACGATCGACCGTTGATACCTGCTTGGAAGCCTTTTGACTGTGCACGTTCCAAACGATCTCGCTTCTGTCTTTTCATAGAGTCGCCCTCTTCATTCCATCTTATTCAGTGCTACTTGCTGTCGCAAGGATGCTTCTGTCCGTGACGTTTTTATGAAGCATCCTCTACAGCTTCGATCATGATTATTTTTTAATCAAGACATATCGCACCAATGACAATGAAATTGTGAGTCGTGCCCAAGCCTATTAGTGACAACGTCACTATGTATCTTGCTGCATGGCCTCTAATTCTTCCCACCGTTCAAAGGCTTGCTCCAATTCTTGCTCGGCTTCCGAGAGTCTTGTGAGCTTTGGCTGAGTAACCTCCTGACTTTTAGAGAAAAATTCAGGATCATTCATTTCTGTTTGTAGGCTGTCGATTTCGGCTTCTAGCGCTTCAAGCAGTGCTGGCAAGGCCTCAAGCTCTCGTTGCAATTTATAAGATAACTTACGAGGCTTACCTTTAGGTTTTGCCGTCTTTTGTTCCGTATCTTGGGTGTTTTTTACACGCTTAGGATCGGACTTTGACGGTGTGACCGCTTGCAAAAATTGCTCACGCTGCTGTTGTGCATCATGGTAGCCGCCTACAAACTTATTGATGGTTCCATCGCCTTCGAAAATCCAGCTATGCGTCACGGTATTATCAACAAAGTGACGGTCATGGCTAACGAGCAACAGCGTTCCTTGGAATTGCGACAGTAAGTCTTCGAGTAGCTCCAAGGTTTCAATATCAAGGTCATTGGTTGGTTCATCGAGAACCAATAAGTTAGCTGGCTTTAAAAAGAGTTTCGCCAGCAATAGCCGGTTCTTTTCACCGCCCGATAGCGCTTTGACCGGGGTTTGAGCGCGTCGAGGATGGAATAAGAAGTCTTGTAAATAGCCCATCACATGGCGTTTACGTCCGCCAACGTCGACTTCGGTTTTCCCACCCGCCAGATTGTCGATAACGGTTTTTTCCGGGTCGAGCTTTTCTCGGTATTGGTCAAAATAGGCGACATCTAACTTGGTGCCGACGTGCAAATGGCCAGTGTCAGGCTCGAGTTGCTGAAGCATGAGCTTTAATAGCGTACTTTTTCCGCACCCATTTGGACCAATCAACGCAATGCGATCGCCACGCATCACTGTAAAGCTAAACGGTTTAATTAAGGGTTGTTCTTGATAGGTGAAACTGATGTTTTCAGCCTCAAAAACAATCTTACCAGAGCGAGAAGCATCATCGAGCTGGAGATTTGCGTTACCCTGTAACTCAACCCGGTTAGCTCGCTCTTGTCGTAGCGCTTTCAGCGCACGCACTCGCCCTTCGTTACGCGTTCTTCGCGCTTTGATACCTTGTCGAATCCACGCTTCTTCTTGCGCCAGCTTCTTATCAAACTCGGCATTTTGCTCCGCTTCAACGCGCAGGGCTTCCTCTTTCCCTTCAAGATACTTGTCGTAGTCACCGGGCCAAGAAGACAGCTTGCCGCGATCGAGATCTAAGATACGCGTTGCCATGGCTCGAATGAAAGAACGGTCGTGAGATATAAAGACAATGGCGCCTTTAAAGTCTTTTAAGAACTGTTCAAGCCACAGGATGGTTGATACATCAAGGTGGTTTGTTGGCTCATCAAGAAGCAGTACATCGGGCTCGCAGACTAATGCTCTCGCTAGTGCGGCTTTACGTTGCCAACCTCCCGAGAGCGCATTCAACGCGGTATTGCCGTCTAAACCTAATGCGCCTAGCACTACCATAATCTGATTGTCGAAGCGCCACGCGTCTGCATGGTCAAGAGCCTCTTGCACACGTGCAAGCGCGGCAATGTTGCGATCGCTAGGATCGGTTTCGATCGTCGCGATCAACTGATGGTATTCCTTGAGCTTCGCGCCCGCCTCGGCCAACCCTTCGGCGACATAATCGAAGACAGTACCATCACTGTCGCGAGGCGGATCTTGCTCAAGACGCGAGACTTTTAATTCAGATTGGCGTTGAATCGAGCCATCATCCAGTTGAACTTGACCGTCAAGCACCTTCATCAACGTCGATTTTCCCGCGCCGTTGCGTCCCACCAAACATACGCGTTCGCCCGGTTGTAAAATAAAATCCGTGTGGTCGAGTAAAGGATTATCGCCGTACGCTAACTGTGCGCCGGTAATTTTAATCAATGCCATGTTCTATTAACCAAGCCTGTAATTGTGTTGAATCGAATGGCCAGCCAAGCTCTGCCCTCACCTGTCCTTCTGACGTCAGCACGGCAATCACAGGAATAGTGACGCCGTAACGCTCAAATAGCTTATCATCAAAGGCGATATCTTGGGTGTCGAGGGGTGTCTGGCACCCCAACGACTGATAGAGTTCATAGGCTTGCTCACAGAGGTGACAGCCTTCCGTGCTGTAGAGCATTAATGCCATGCTTAGGCCTCTTGGTGACGAATGATCCAGCAGTTATGAATGTGAGGATTGCGCGCGAAATCTTCTGGTATCGAGCGCTTAGTTATATTTTCAACGCCTAACCCAGCTTCAGCCAGCGCGTCGGTATCCATTTTGAAATGGCGTTTGTTGTTAGAGAAAATGATCTCGCCGTCTGGACGAAGCCGCTCTTTCAGTGCTAACAACACATCAACGTGATCGCGTTGAACATCAAACGTCGTGTTCATGCGTTTGGAGTTAGAAAACGTCGGTGGATCAATAAAAATCAAGTCAAACTGGCGGTCTGATTGGCGGATCCACTGCAAACAATCGGCATTTTCGAATTGATGTTGACGACCCACAATGCCGTTGAGCTTCATATTACGTTCGGCCCACGCCAAGTAGGTTTTGGACATATCGACCGTGGTTGTTGAGCGAGCGCCCCCAACCGCCGCGTGGACGGATGCACTACCGGTATAGGCAAAAAGGTTTAACATATCTTTCCCCGCGGCCTTCTGGCCAATGAGTTTGCGCGTGGGGCGATGATCGAGGAATAAGCCGGTATCGAGATAGTCGTAAAGGTTAACTTCCAAGGCAACCCCATATTCATGGACCGTCATGGTACGTTCGCCTGTCGCCAGCTTCTGATACTGGTTATTCCCTTTTTGTTTTTCTCGGGTTTTGAGGACAACTTTGTTGACGTCGATCCCGGTCACCGCGATCGATGCTCGAACCATATCCAGCAAACGACGACGCGCTTTCTCTGGTTCGATCGTCTTGGGCGCGGCATACTCTTGAATGACTAAATAGTCACGATAGCGATCAATGGCCGCTTTATAGTCCGGCAAATCCGCATCGTATAGGCGATAGCATTCTAACCCTTCTTTTTTCGCCCATTTATCTAACTTGGCCATGTTTTTACGCAAGCGATTGGCAAAGTCGGGCGCGACATCCGTGCTCCCGTGCGCCTCGTTATCCTGGTTGGATCGGGGCTTCTCGCCACGCGCGGTAATACCATATGTTTTCATTACGCAATCAATCGCGCCATTGCGTAGCTTGAACTTATCATCCGCGCGCATACGTAAACAGCTCAGCAACTCCTCAGAGCCTGAATACAGTGATACCTGATTACCGGCAAAACTCTGCTTGAGGTGATCACCGAGTTGGGTATATAGCGCAATCAAACCTGGGGTTGTGCCAAGGCGTTCACCATAAGGTGGGTTGGAGAGAATATGACCGCCGGTAAAGTCTTCAGGTGGCGTAACCTGAGTGGCATCGGCAACGTCAAACGTAATCAGTTCGCCAACCCCAGCGCGTTTTGCATTCGCCCTCGCCGTTTCGACCACCCGCGGGTCATTGTCAATGCCAAAAAAGCGAGTTTGGCACTGACTCACGCCACGTTTTGCTTTAACGCTCGCTTCAGCTTTAATGCTCTTCCAAGCGTCACTGTCAAACCCAAGTAATGATTCAAACCCCCAACGTTTCCGTTTCAAGCCCGGAGCCACGTTCGCCGCGATCATCGCCGCTTCAATCACCAAAGTGCCTGAACCGCACATCACATCCATAAACGGTTGTTCAGGCTGCCAACCACAACGTTTTACCAGTGCTGCAGCATGGGTTTCACGCAATGGCGCCGCACCAGCTTGTGTACGATATCCGCGTTGGTGCAAACCACTGCCAACCATATCGATACCGAGCACGCCCTGCTCTTTAGATAAGCGCATATGAATGCGTAAATCGGGCTGCTCGCGATCGATACTCGGTCGAGGGAAGTTCATTTTTTCAAACTTATCGACGATAGCGTCTTTTACTTTCAGTGCACCGTATTGGCTGTTGCGGATTTCACGGTTAGTCCCGTTAAAGTCGACGGCGATACGCTGACTGGAATGAAAGTAATCCGGCCAATTGATGGCAGTGGCGCCGAGATAGAGATCCATATCATCGCGCACCGTAAACTCACTCAGTACCAACACAAAGCGAGAAGCAATACGGCTCCATAAACAACACTGATACAGGGTTGCGTCGTCGGCTTTAAACTTCACGCCTGCGTGAACTTGTTTGAGGTTGGTGGCACCGAGTTGTTCTAGCTCTTGTGCAAGCAAGTGCTCGAGGCCTCGAGCGGTTATCGCGAGATAGTGTTTCATTGGTTCTCTACACCCTTGGGGCGTCATTTATCAAATTGGCGCCGATTATACATCAAACTGAACATACTCGTGGGATTAAGCCACATCATCCACATTGATTGTTGAAATAATCACCACCAATTTGTTTCTGATAAGAATCAATCTCCCCCTGCCAACTGTTTCCATTAAGACACAAATACATCTACCCGCGATCGCACCCTGTTTCTCAACAGAAACACTAGGATAAATCCCTTTCGTGGCGAGGGTTGGCGGCGACTCAACATAGCAATTGGTAAGCATTCACTATGAACAAAACTCACGCAAACAAGGCGGTCGTGCTTTTAACTAGACAGATTAAATCCCATCAGGCAACAATAAACCCACCCCAAATTGGTATATACCAGATGGTATTTTTAAAAGCGTTCAACATGAAAAAACAGGAAGAAAGCGGTAATAGATTGCCGCAAAAGCGGTGTCTTTTACGTCAGATTGGCCTCATGGCCGTGCGATTTTCCGAATAAATTTTGTTCAACCAGTAGATGAAGATCACATTTTAATCGACAGGCTGTTCGTCATTAGAAACGAGTTTGGCCAAGGAAGCGGAGAAAATTCGTGAATGATGAACGGAGATTTTAAGGGGGGAAGCAAATAAAGCGTGGGCTGGTACCAAAAATGGTACTCAGCCCACTAACGCAAATCGACCTTTTCGGTTATTTGTTTGAGGTATGAATTGAGATAACCGGTCGTTCATTACTTTAATCGCACCACAAAACGCCAAGGTTTTATTGTCGCTAAGCTGAAAATCGGCCTCACGAGCGAGCATGCACAATGAAGCCGAGCCTGCGTTTTCTATGATTAGAAATGGCGCCCTATCTCCCGCTTGGCTTTGAAGCTCTACAACCTGACCACACTCAGGCGCTGAGAGCGGTTCAAGCTGAGGGTCAAAAAACCAACTTTTCGGCAAGATAGGTTTGTGGAAGCGATAGGCTGCCACTGCGTTCAAAGCGAGTTCGGCTCGTCGAGGAGCCGACAAATCGAGGCATGACAAGGTATCTGTCATGCTCTGAAAAAGGGATGCGTCCTCTACAGAGAATGGGGACTCAGAGAACGCATCGGGGATGAGGTGTTTGGCACTGATGGCGACGCGAAATAGCATGTCATCGCCCAAATCAAGCATTAGCGATTCCGACTCGGTGTCGAAATACCATGTCCATGCATTGTTAGGTTTTAACATACTCAGCTCCCGCGACGATACATCTAATGGGGTATCTGGCTTTGCCAAACGTGCCACATTCCCGAAGTGTAATGGCTTAAGGGCAAAAAAAAAGGGGAAGAAACCTTCCCCTTTTCACGTTAAAACCTTTATTTTTTATACAAATTTTAGTGATGGTTAAATATTACGAACTAATTGCTTCACTAAACCCGGTCCCTGATAAATCAGCCCAGTGTAAACTTGTACCAGCGCAGCACCGGCAGCCATTTTTTCGCGAGCCGCCATCACCGAATCAACCCCACCGACTCCAATAATGGGTAAGGCCCCCTCTAAGGCTTGGTGAAGACGGCGAATAACTTCGGTGCTCTTCAGTTGAACAGGTCGACCACTGAGACCGCCAGCTTCTTGGTAATGTGGCATACCATCAACCAGTGCGCGATCTAAGGTGGTGTTCGTGGCGATCACCCCATCAATCTGATTCCGCACTAATGTTTGCGCAACTTGCTCAATTTCCTCTTCAGTCAGATCAGGTGCTATCTTGACCGCAAGCGGCACATACTTGCCCTGCTCTTCACTCAAGCGCGCTTGTTCCGCTTTCAAGGTACTCAGCAATTCATCTAGCGCTTCACCGTATTGCAAGCTTCGCAGCCCAGGCGTGTTGGGAGACGAGATATTCACCGCAATGTAATCGGCGTATGCATATACCTTTTGCATACAAATGACATAGTCATCCGTGCCTTTCTCAATCGGCGTATCTTTGTTTTTGCCGATATTGATGCCTAGGATCCCATCAAACCCTTTGGCTTTTTTAACGTTTTCAATCAGCGCATCCACACCCAAGTTATTAAAGCCCATGCGATTAATAATCCCTTCTGCATCTTTGATGCGGAACAATCGCGGCTTATCATTTCCTGGTTGTGGTCGTGGTGTCACCGTTCCGACTTCGACAAAGCCAAATCCCATCGCTCCAAACGCTTCTATGCACTCACCATTTTTATCAAGCCCTGCGGCAAGACCAACGGGGTTTTTGAAGTTGAGTCCCATAACGGTAACAGGACGAGGAGGAAGATGCTGAGAGTAGATAAAACGAAGGGGGGTCGAATGAAAACGGGAAAGCGAGCTGATCGTTAAGTCGTGTGCTTTTTCTGGATCCAATTGAAAGATTGCCGGTCTGGCGAGGCGGTATAGCATTATCCCTCCTAATAAAAAAAGCCCCGTTATAAACGGGGCTAGATTATTGCGTTATTACTGCTTTAATTCAAATTTAAAAGCGATAATTCACGCAGCGCAACCGAGAATTTTGCAAATTCATGGACCGAGCCGACTTTGAACTCATCCACGATACTGCGCCAGCGCCCCAGAATCATGGCATGATCTTCCATCCAAGCGTCGAGTCCTGCTTCTGCATCTTGTTTCGGATCCATTTCTGAAACAATGCGCGCAGTCAGCAAACGTTGCTGCCAATCCAAATCTTCTCGGAATGAAGCACGCGCAAGCGCCTGCCAGTGGTTGTCGACTGGTTGGTTATTGATTTGTTTCAAGAACCAATGCAGCGATAAGGTATCACCCAGCACATAGTACAAGCGCGCCACCAGCTCGAACGGTTTATCTAACTGCTCGGATACTTGCGCCAAGTCGAGGCCCGAGAAGATGCTGGTCAAACGACACACTTTGCTTGCCAACTCGTCGGGTACGCCCGCTTTGCGCAGTTTCTCCGCCTGATCGTCGTGCTCTTTAATCTCACTATCGACCAAGTAGCTATCCAGGTTCGCTGCCAAGTTTTGTAACGCAGGACGATAAAACGCCACTTGCGCTTCAATGCTCTCGCCTTTGCGTTTGTTGCGAAGCATCCAGCGAGTCGCACGACGTAACATGCGACGACAACGGAACAAAATGTCGTATTGAACGGACGCGCTCACTTGGTTATCCAATGCGCGAACATCATCAAATATCTGTTCAAAACCAAAGATTTCGCGAGCAATCGCGTAAGATTTAGCAATGTCACTAACACTGGCACCGGTTTCGTCTTGCATACGGGTGATAAAGTTAAAGCCCATATCATTCGACATTTGGTTCGCCAGCACAGTCGCAATGATCTCACCACGCAGTGGGTGCGACTCCATCTCTTGACGATAGTGACGTTGTAACTCTTTCGGGAAATAACCGGGGAGCAGTTGGCCAAAGTGACTATCTTGTGTCACCTCATCGACCACCAGCTGCTCTTTTAACACCATTTTGCCGTACGCGACCAGCACGGCAATTTCTGGACGTGTTAAACCATTTCCACGCAAGTTACGTTCCGCGAGCGTTTCATCATCAGGCAGATACTCAAGCGCACGGTCTAACTTGCCCTCTTTCTCGAGATAATGAATAAAGCGGATCTGCTCTTTGAGCAACGACGCTTGCTGGTTGTGCGTAACAGAGATAGATTCACTTTGACTGTAGGCATCTTCCAGCACAATCTCAGAAACATCATTCTCCATTTTCTCCAGCAGTTGATTACGCTTTTTCAAGGTAAGATCACCGGATGCCACCAAGCCATTCAATAGGATCTTGATGTTTACTTCGTTATCCGAGCAATCAACGCCACCCACATTATCAATAAAGTCAGTATTAACACGACCACCTTTTAGTGCGTATTCAATACGCCCTAATTGCGTCATACCGAGGTTACCGCCTTCACCGATAATGCGCGCACCCACTTCCTTACCGTTAACACGTAATCCGTCATTCGCACGATCACCCACTTCGGTATGGGTCTCGTTTGCGGCTTTCACGTACGTCCCAATCCCGCCATTCCAGAGCAGATCCACTTTGGTTTGTAGGATCTGCTTGATCAAGTCGTTCGGCGCCATGGATTGCTTGCGCGTACCCAATAGCTTTTGGATCTCTGGCGTCAAGGTGATGGATTTCGCACGACGAGAGAAAACGCCCCCGCCTTTTGAGATCAGCTTGCTGTCATAGTCTTCCCAACTAGAACGAGGTAAGTTGAATAAACGCTCACGCTCTTTCCAACTTTTTGCGGCATCCGGTTCTGGGTCAATAAAGATATGCATATGGTTAAAGGCCGCAACTAAGCGAATATGCTTAGAAAGCAACATGCCATTACCAAATACATCGCCGCCCATGTCACCAATCCCGACACAGGTAAAATCTGTCGTCTGGCAATCGATATCTATTTCGCGGAAATGGCGTTTTACCGACTCCCAGGCCCCTTTCGCAGTAATACCCATTTTCTTATGGTCGTAACCATTGGAACCACCAGAGGCAAAGGCATCCCCTAACCAGAAGTTGTATTGTGCTGAGACACTGTTCGCCAAATCAGAGAAGGTTGCCGTGCCTTTATCCGCCGCAACCACCAGATAAGCGTCATCGTCATCATGGCGCACCACCTCATTTGGCGGGGTTAGTTCGCCCTCGATGATGTTATCCGTAATATCCAACAGGCCTTGAATGAAAATACGGTAACAGCGTTGACCTTCTGCAAAGATCTCATCGCGACCGGTAAACTGGTGTTGGCGTTTACAGACGAACCCGCCTTTCGCGCCTACCGGCACAATCACGGTATTTTTCACCTGTTGCGCTTTAACGAGGCCAAGCACCTCGGTACGGAAGTCTTCTTGACGATCTGACCAGCGCAAACCACCCCGAGCGACTTTCCCCCCGCGCAGATGCACACCTTCCACATCGGGTGAGTATACGAAGATCTCGTAGGCTGGCACCGGTTGAGGGATCTCGGGAATGTCTGCAGGTTGCAATTTTAATGATAGATACGGCTTATCCAAGCCATTCTCTGGGTCTTTTTGGAAAAAGTTGGTGCGCAATGTCGCCAACATCATTTCCATATAACGACGGATAATCCGATCGTCATCCAGACTTTCCACTTGCTCAAGCGCGTCTTCGATCTGGGCGATCAATTTATCTTGCGCACGCTGCGTATTCTTCGCCGCCGGATCAAACCGTTTGTTGAACAGTTGAACCAGCAAACTCGCCAGATCAGGATGGGATGCCAGCGTCTCTTCAATGTATGCCTGACTAAACGGAAAACCGACTTGTCGCATATAACGCGCATAGGCACGAAGGATAGTCACTTCACGGCCCGATAGCCCGGCATTCAAGACTAAACGGTTAAACCCATCGTTATCCAACCGTCCGTGCCAAATATCAGCGAAGGCCTGCTGGAAACGATCCCGCGCTTTCGACAAGTTGAAGGCTGAACCGGCACTGTGCAACATCGAGAAGTCGAGAATCCAATAGATGTCACCATGGCTGGTTTCGACTTCATACGGCGACTCACCAATGACACGCAGACCGAGGTTTTCCAACATTGGCATTACATCGGATAAGTGGATCGGCTCGCCTTTTTGGAACAGTTTCAGGCTCACCGCATTCGAGTGATGACTCACCTCTTGTGGACGATAGAACAACATGTCCAACTTGTGGTCGTCACTTAAGCCTTCCAAACGTTCAATATCAGCCACCGCAGAGCCCGGTAACATCGCTTCTTTATAGGAACGAGGGAACGCGCGTAGGTAACGCTTCGCGATCGGCGTACCTCGGTTTTCGCCAAAGTTGGCAATCACCGCTTCTTGTAAACGGTCATCCCATGATGAAGCCGCTTCGGTAAGGTTTTGCTCAATCTTTTTCACATCAATATCGAAGTTGTTATTATCGACCCGCACAATGTAGTGCGTGCGTGCCAATGGGCTTTCAGAGAWGAAGGTGTTGAACTCAACATCCTGATCAGAACCAAAGTACTGCTGGAAAATACGTTGCGTCTGACGACGAAATTCCGTGTTGTACCGCTCACGCGTGATATACACCATACATGAGAAGAAACGGCCAAACGGATCGCGACGGACGAACACACGCAGCATGTCACGGTCTTGCATTTGCACGACGCCCATGCCGACATTACGCATCTCATCTTCGGTCGCTTGGAACAGCTCATCACGTGGATAGTTTTCGAGGATGTTCGCCAGTGCTTTCCACGAATGTGACTCTTGATAGAAGCCGCTGTTATCCAGAATGCGGCGTACTTTATTGCGTAATACCGGAATACTGGAGGTCGATTGGTTATACGCCGATGACGCATATAGCCCCGTAAAGCGATGCTCACCAATCACATTTCCCTGCGCATCAAATTTTTTGATGCCGATATAGTCCACATAGGCAGGTCGGTGCACACGGGATTTCGCATTACTTTTGGTCAGTACCAACAGCTCTTTCTTTAATGCCGTTGCACGCGCAGACTCGGGCATTTCCGACAAGCGCACCACATTCGGTGATTTGTGCTTTTTGGCCAAACCGAGTGCATCACATTCACTGGAGGCGCGAAGCTCATAGTCCCCTTCAACGGCCACAAGGTCAAAACACTTGTAACCCATGAAGGTAAAGTTGTTTTCGGTAATCCAGGTCAGAAATTCAATCGCTTCTTGACGGCGCTCATCATCAAACGGCAGCGTGGCCTCTTTCAGTGATTTCACCAAAGACAGCATTTGCTTGCGCATTGGCTGCCAATCATTCACGACCATCACCACATCGGTCAGCGTTTCATGGAGCTCTTTTTCCAACGCTGCCATTTCAGCATCTTCCGACATCTTATCGATTTCGATGTGGAAAGTGCTTTGGAATTGGCCATTCTCACCGCTGATCTCAACCACATCACCTTGTTGGTTTTTCAACGCTTTCACGGGCGTGTTTAGCATCAGGTGTGTCGTGATCCCCAATCGATTGAGGGCCATACGGACGGAATCTACCAAAAACGGCGCATCCGGGGCGAGGATTTCGACAATGGTATGGGTTGATTGCCAACCGTTACCACTGAGGCTGGGATTAAAGACCTTAACGAATATTTTATCTTGTTCGAATGTGTTGAGGTGATGCCACATGCTCATCACGGCACCATAGAGATCTGATTCATTGCGTTCCTGCAAATCATTATCAGAAATTTGACCCAATATCCTTTTGGCTAATGC
Source organism: Salinivibrio sp. IB872 (assembly GCF_001995345.1). Lineage (NCBI taxonomy): Bacteria > Pseudomonadati > Pseudomonadota > Gammaproteobacteria > Vibrionales > Vibrionaceae > Salinivibrio > Salinivibrio sp. IB872. The sequence goes on from NZ_MUFO01000024.1 coordinate 28,776, forward strand.
ATCGACGAGTGGCTGTTGAGTATCATCCAGTTTATCGGCAATCAGTTGATAAACTTTCTCAAGTAACACCGGTACTATAGGGTCACGCGAGGTCATTCTGGAACTCCGTAGTCCTTTTTTAGACGTTATCTTTGTAGTAAGTATTAGAGGTAAACATTGCGTTAACATACGCACTGCCTAGTGTAAGGCTTGCTACACAAAAACGTTATATCTAAACAGCTGGATTTATACGAATTTCGCGAGAATGTGACTGGTGTAGCTATTTCCTTTGCTACGTTTGGTTAGGCGATGCGCTCGAGAGAGCGAAAGCGATTCTCCTCATCGGTGGTAAGTTTAAAACGGCCTCGTATACCGAGTTGTGAGAGATAAGGACGAAAGCGTGCGGCGGGAATTTGCAAGCGTAATCCCTTATCGGTAGTGACTACCACACTCGACGCGGCGCCACTGTAATAGAGCTGATACTCTGAATAGGAAATATTGACGTTAAAACGATAATCCATCGTGTTGATGCTCAGTCATTTTTTCTCTGCGACAGGGTAACAAAAAAGCCGCCCAAATTGGACGGCTTGATGATCATTGGGTCACGATTCGCTCGCCCTATTGTTCGAGCGTTTTTTGCACTTTCTCGTACAAATCGTTAGCCAAGTTATCCATGTCAGCCAATTCTTGCAGTACTTGGCGCATATGCTGCTGACGTTCAGTGTCGTAATACGCCAGTTTAAGCAATGGATCGATTAAACGAGAAGCCACTTGCGGGTTGGATTCGTTTAACGTTACCAAGATCTCTTTCAAGAATCGGTAGCCACTCCCATCTTTGGCGTGGAAGTGCGCGGGGTTACGCGAACAAAAGGCACCAATCAAACTACGGGTTCGGTTTGGATTCTTAAGGCTAAATGCCGGATGAGCCATTTGTGCTTTCACCCCTTCCAAGGCATTTTCTGCCGGATTTATACCTTGCAGCACAAACCACTTATCCATCACTAGCCCGTCATGCTGCCACTGGTCGCTAAAGTGCTTCWTCAAGGACTCGCGGCATGGCAGTTGCGCGGCGYTGGCCGCATGCAGTGCTGCCATTGTATCGGTCATGTTGTTGGCATTACGGTATTGTGCTTCGACCCAATCATTGCCGTTTTCAGTATGTGCAAGATAGCTTAAACACGTGTTGCGTAAGTCACGCTCACCAATCGCTTTATGGCTGATTTCATATGACGCTTGTGTATATTGGCGATAAACCGTTTCCAGCTCATCAACCATTTCATCTGCGAATTGCTGTTTGAAAGCAGCCATGACCATGTGAATCGCATCCACATCCACAACCTCAAACCAGCCCGCCACTTCGTTTTCAGAAGGTAACTTGAGCACTTCTGCAATCAATGCCGGTTCAGTGTTCTCGCTCAGTAGTACTCCACGGAAAGCATCAACCACTGACGCTGGGATCACTATCTTTTCATCATTTTGTACGCGTGCCACATTGGCCTTGATGTGTTTTGCCAGCAAGCTTTGTCCGGCATCCCAACGAGCAAAATCATTGCGCGCGTATTGCAGCAAGAAGGTTAAGTCTTGATCTTGGTAATCATACTCAAGCTTCACCGGTGCCGAGAACTCGCGTAGCAACGAAATCACTGGCTGCTCATCCACCGCATCAAAAATAAAGGTTTGCTCTGCTTCAGTCACCGCCAAAATATGGTGTACAGGCTCTCCGTGACGCTGTAACTCAATAACACTGCCATCTGCACGATATAGTTCAATATCGAGCGGAATATACAATGGTAGTTTTTCTGCTTGATCGGCCGTTGCTGGCGTATGTTGCTTCACATGCAATGCCAGTTGTTTAGTGGCATCGTCATAGGTTGAAGATACATTGAGAACCGGCGTGCCCGATTGACTGTACCAGCGTCGGAATTGGGTTAAATCAATCCCTGAGGCATCTTCCATTGCCTGCACAAAGTCATCGCACGTTGCAGCGGTGCCATCATGGCGTTCAAAGTAGAGCTTCACACCTTTTTGGAACCCTTCTTCGCCAAGAATGGTGTGCATCATGCGGATCACTTCACTACCCTTTTCATATACGGTAAGGGTGTAGAAGTTATTCATTTCGATCACTTTTTCCGGGCGGATCGGATGCGACATCGGACTTGCATCTTCAGCAAATTGAGGCCCGCGCATAATGCGAACATTTTCAATACGGTTGACCGAGCGAGAGCCCAAGTCAGACGAAAACTCCTGATCGCGGAAAACCGTTAACCCTTCTTTCAGGCTCAGCTGAAACCAATCACGACAGGTGACTCGGTTCCCCGTCCAGTTATGGAAGTATTCATGACCAATAACCGCCTCAATCCCCAAATAGTCGGCATCGGTTGCCGTCTCTGCATTGGCAAGCACATACTTGGAGTTAAAGATATTTAGGCCTTTGTTCTCCATGGCACCCATGTTGAAGAAATCAACGGCCACGATCATGTAGATATCAAGGTCATACTCAAGATCGAAGCGTGTCTCATCCCATTTCATCGCATTCTTAAGCGAAACCATGGCGTGATCGGCGCGATCTAAGTTGCCTTTATCCACGAAAATTTCGAGGGCCACTTCACGGCCTGAACGTGTCACAAAGCTGTCACGCAACACATCAAAATCACCAGCAACTAGCGCAAACAGATAGCTTGGCTTTGCATACGGGTCATGCCACTCAACCCAATGACGACCGTTATCCAACTCGCCCGACGCAATTTTGTTACCGTTACTCAGCAAGTATGGATAAGACGCTTTATCCGCAATCACCTTGGTGGTGAAACGTGCCAAGACATCCGGGCGATCGAGATAGTAAGTAATACGGCGGAAGCCTTCTGCTTCACACTGCGTGCAATACGCACCGCCTGATATATACAAACCTTCAAGGGCCGAATTATTTTCTGGGTCGATCTCGGTTTGGATCGTGAGCGTGAACGCCGCAGGCACATCACGGACGATGAGTTTTCCTGACTCTTCACTGTAGGCCGTCCATGCATCGCCATTGATGTCGATACGCACTAACTTTAGGTTTTCGCCATCCAGTTCAATGTCAGTCGCATTGTCATTTAAACGCTTCACTTGGCTCACGGCCGTTACCAAGGTTGCGTTTGGCTCAAGATCAAACTCTAGGTTTAGGTCGGTAATGGTAAAATCAGGGGCGCGATAATCTTTACGATATTTCGCAGTGGGTTGTTGAGACATGTTGAATCCTTATTATTGGGTGTACCTCAGCCAACAAATCGTGTCAGTGACTGCCTGACGCCAACCTTGGCGAGCAGCGTGCTATACCATACCGCGCTCGCAAAAAGATGACTATAGGTTTAACACTTTGTTATCAATTGTTTGCGTATGCGATGTGTAAAAAACGCCTCACAAACTGTCAATGTGACGATAAAACCTCTCAAATTGGCGAATTGTGCAGCATATTGTCAACGCAGGCTGCCAATCCAGCAGGAAATATAATGTGACGACGGTTAAATTTTACAGAAATTGCGGTACTATGACGCCAATTTCGTTTTGTAACACGTAAGGCGTTCCACACGCATGCACAATCCGATCATCACCTCACTGCTGGATACGGACGCATACAAGCTGAATATGCAGCAAGCCGTCTTTCATCACTATCGTGACGTTCACGTCACCGCGGACTTCTATTGTCGGAGTGATGAGAATTTGACTCCGCTAAAAGACGCGGTGATAGCGCAAGTGAACGCGCTAGGCTCACTGCGTTTTACTGAGCAGGAGTTAAATTATCTGGCCTCGCTCGAGCTCTATCAAGCAGATTTTCTCTCATACCTGAAGCACTTTCAGCTTCGCCCAGAGCAAGTTACTGTCACTATCGAAGAAGGACAGCTGGCGATTCATATTGCTGGTCCGTGGTGCGAAGTGATTCTCTGGGAAGTGCCATTACTCGCGATTATCTGTGAGTTACGGAATCGCATCTGCTACCCCACATACGGGGTGGAGCACGCACTCGCCCGACTCGAGGAGAAACTGAATCATTTACCCGAAGACGGCTTTGCCGATGACTTTCAATTGGTCGACTTCGGCACACGTCGCCGCTTCTCGCGTGATGTGCACTATGCCATCGTTAAACGCCTGAAAGCCGCTTATCCCCCGCTAAAAGGCACCTCCAATGTTTGGTTAGCGAAAGAGCTTGGCCTGCCCCCAGTTGGTACCCAAGCTCATGAGTGGTTTCAAGCGCATCAGCAGCTGGCGGGAGCGTTGGCCGATTCACAACAGCTCGCGCTACGTGTTTGGCTAAAGGAATATCCAAACAGTCTGGGCATCGCCCTGACCGATTGCATCAATATGGATGCTTTCCTTCGTGATTTTGACAGCGAACTCTCGCAAGCCTTTACCGGCCTGCGTCATGACAGTGGCGATCCCATCGCTTGGGGAGAAAAAGCCATTGCCCACTACCAGCATCACGATATCGACCCTGACTCTAAGACATTGGTCTTCTCTGACAGCCTCACGCTGGCCAAGGCTATTCATATCTATCGCCATTTTTCAGGGCGGGTGCAAACATCGTTTGGAATTGGTACCCAATTAACCTGTGATCTACCCGACGTGAAAACCCTTAACGTGGTGATCAAGCTCACTAGCTGCCAAGGCAAACCCGTCGCCAAAATCTCCGATGAGCCAAACAAAGCAATTTGTAAAGACGAGGCGCATTTGAGTGCGCTGAAAGCCGCATTTAGACTGATTGATTAAAAGAATCAGGTACAAAAATGCCCGCTGTGATGCGGGCATTTTTTTCATCGCGTGATGGCTTATTGTCTAGTTTGGCGCACTATTGCCGTTCCAGAATCGCTTCCATCCCAAACACATCATTGGTTAACCGCAAGGTATCTGCCGCCAGTTGGAATTGCGATGAGTGCCGGCCGTTACGGTAGATCAACATCAGGTTGTCGCCTTCCACCAAATAGACCCCGCGATGAGTGACTGAGCTCCCATCATCCCCGCGCACCTGCATCGCGAATAAGAAGTCAGGCCGTAATTGCAGCGATACTCCGTCAACGTGTTCACTCACATCTTCGCCTGAGATGCTGTGGGAACGCCACAAACCGCTTAAATCTTCTGGCAGGAGCTTGGTAAAGACCGCACCTTGCAGTTGCAATTGGTTATGATTGAGCTGATAGGCATGCCGCTGCTCGATGCCTTCATTATCGTACAGGCGTAATATATTCTCGTTGATGTCGTACTGCCCAGCAGCGGTTTCGAGTTGTCCATCATGACGCAACAAATCGATACGAAACTCGTAATTGGAATTAAAAGACAGATTAATCGCTTTGTAAGGATGTGGGGCTTGCTCAACGGGCATGTCGCTAAACCAATACCAATCTCCCAGCAGTAATGGGAAATCCACGCGAGAGAGCTCTTCGCTGCGAACCGGAAGCGACACGATGATCGCTAACATACACCCAAGTAAGAGACGCATAACTCACCCCACTGACCGTTATTCCTATCAATAAGGTTAGACGCAGATCTCAAAATGCTACAATTTTTTGATGTTGATCTCGTTTTATCGGTTCATCAACATCGGCACGTCATCTCCATGTCATAAAAAAAGCCTAGGCAATTGCCTAGGCTTGTCGTGACACCAACCGAGGATAATCAACGGTTAGCGATTAGGGAGGCAAGATCATTGGTAATGCTCGCCGCTTCCTCTAAGTAGGCGTCCGGCTCTTCGTAGTCCTTCGGCACATCCTCGAGCGATTTAAACGGCTGTTCGCCCATGGCTTTTTGACGTGCATTTAGGCGCGCCAAACGTTCTTTATCCTCGCGATCCATTTCCTGCCGACGCACTTTCTCATTCAAGGAAATACTGTTTTTATCTTTTTCCTGCTGATAAAGCGCAATGTCTTCGCGGATAAAACCAAACTCACGGTCTGAAGCAATACGGGTTTGATGGCGCTTGGTCAACGCATCAATCACGTCATCAGGCAGCTTCATTGCCGAGTATTCCGCAGGGGCAATTTGATCCCATGGCAACGCATTGTCTTCCATGCTCTCACCGGTTTCATCGGGGGATACCGGCGATGGAAACGCAATGTCGGGCACCACGCCTTTATTTTGGGTACTGCCACCACTGATGCGATAGAATTTTTGAATGGTGTATTGCACGTAACCTAAAGGCTTTTCGAACAAATCATAAATATGATTTAGCGAGCGGTGCTGCTGCACTGTACCTTTACCGAATGACTGTTCGCCAAGCACAATCGCACGGTGGTAATCTTGCATGGCCGCGGCAAAAATCTCTGACGCCGACGCACTGTAACGGTTAATCAGTACCGTCATCGGCCCGTTGTAGAAACTCTTGCCATCACTATCATTATTGACCTTAACTCGACCGTAACTATCGCGCACTTGCACAATCGGGCCTTTGTCGATGAACAAGCCACTCAACGCTGTTGCTTCACTCAAAGCGCCGCCACCGTTATTACGCAAGTCCACAACGATACCACTGACATTTTGCGCAGTGAGGGCTGCCAACTCTTTCTTGGTATCTTCAGCCAAGCCGACATAAAAGCCCGGCACCGTCAGCACCCCTACTTTTTGATCGCCACGTTCAATCACGTCGGATTTGACCGCGCGGTCTTCTAAGCGGATTTTGTCACGGGTAATAGTGACGCTGTAACTTTTAGCGTTGGCGCCTTCAGGCAAAATCTGTAGCCGGACCTCACTTCCCTTAGGTCCTTTGATCAGCTCTACGACATCATCGAGTCGCCAGCCAATCACATCCACCATCGCCTCGTCTTCTTGGCCGACACCGATAATGCGATCTCCCGGCGATAACTGTTTAGACTTAGAGGCAGGGCCACCGGCCACCAGCGAGCGAATCACTGTATATTCATCTTTCACCTGCAACACCGCACCAATCCCTTCGAGTGACAGGTTCATCTCAGATTGAAACTGCTCAGCATTACGTGGAGAGAGATAGCTAGTGTGCGGGTCCACTTCTCGCGCAAAGGCGTTCATGTAGACTTGAAACACATCTTCACTGTGACTTTGGGTGAGGCGCTTCAATGCGCTGTTATAGCGCTTACCTAGGGTTTCGCGAATATCGTCATCGTCTTTCCCCGTTAGACGGAGATTCAACGCATCATTTTTAATTCGCTTATCCCAAATCGCATCGAGTTCTTGCTCATTGGCCGCCCAAGGCAGTTCGGTACGGTCGAGAACCATTGACTCGTCTTTAGAGAAATCAAACGGCTTATCGAGAACCTTGAGTGCGTATTGGTATCGCTCAAAGCGCTTTTTGAGCACCAAATTGTAGATTTCGTAGGCTGCGTCGGTTTCCCCCTCTTTGAGCTGATCGTCCAGCCGAACTTTCCAACGCGATAAGGTATCGACATCGCTCTGGGTTAAAAAGACACGGTTGTAATCTAACGTCTCGAGATAACGCTCAAAGATCCCGGCCGAGAAAGCATCGTCGAGAGAAAACTGCTTGTAATGCGAGCGAGTAAAGCGCGAGGTGACACGCTTTGAAGCGGTTTTGTGTTGGGGTTCAGCGGAAAGTGTTGGCAAATCACTGAGTTGAAAGTTGGCCTCTACGGCCTGGGCAGACGCTGCCAGCATCAAGCTGGCAGCGATAGCCGAAAAGCGGCGTCGACAAAACATGCGTCGAGGAGTCTCCTTTAGGCGCTGAGGTGCTCCGCTTTCACTAACATGGTCAAACCGTTAGTAAGACGAACACGCACCTCATCCTTGTTAATTTCAACAATGGTCGCTGGTAGATTGCCATTGCCCATGTTCACATTTACGTCTTTTCCTACGACAACGTCGCTGGCGCTGAGTTCGCGACGTGGCTCTTTAGCTTTCTTAGTCATTTTAGCTGGCTTTGGTTTACTCGTACGAGCTTTTGCCGTTTGAGCTGCCGCTTTTTTGCCTTTGGCTGGCGTTTTGCCTTGACCGTCTGCTTTTTTCGCTTGTTGCTTACGACGTTCCGCCGCACGCGCTTTGCTTTCAGCAAGAGTTTGAGCCGCGTGATCAATATGCTCTTGTTCTAGCTCGCCACACGCGTTGCCATCAAGATCGACGCGTGACGCACCCGGTTTCACGCTGTGCAGATAACGCCAGGAAGACGTGTACTGGCGAAGCGCGGCTCGCAATTGGGTTTTGCTTACCTTAGGGTCATCATTCAAGCGTTCTGCAAGATCTTGAAAAATGCCAATTTTTAGTGGCTTGGCTTCGCCTTCAACAGTAAAACATTTAGGGAAACGTTCAGCAATGTAGGCAATGACTTCTTTGCTGTTCGCGAGCTTTTCAGTATTTTCCATGTTTTTTCCTGGCCTGCTGTAGTCAAGCTGCAGCAGAATATCTACGTGTATTTAAGTATGAAAGTGGTGCGTATTATAGATACCTGATATTAAAAAACTACCGAGATTGACGAAATTACAGGTGTTTTTGCATTTCTTTGACCAAGGTAGTCAGGCCCTGTTCATCTTCTTGGTCAAAACGACCCACGGTTGGGCTATCAATATCAAGCACAGCTTGGAGTTGGTTGTCGATTCTAACCGGGACGACAAGTTCAGCGTTACTGGCGGCATCACAGGCGATATGCCCCTCAAATGCGTGTACGTCTTCAATCCGCATGACTTTATCTTGGCTAAAGGCGGCACCGCAAACCCCTTTTTCAAATGGGATCCGAACGCACGCCGGCAGGCCCTGAAATGGTCCCAACACCAACTCTTTGCCATCACTCAAGTAAAAACCCACCCAGTTAATGTCTTCAAGTTGGCTATTCAGTAATGCGCTCACGTTCGCCAGTTTTGCAATCAAACTTGGCTCGCCCTCACATAAAGCAACCGCTTGTTGGGTTAACAGACGGTAAAAATCAGCTTTGTTTTCCATAAATCACTGCATCTCAAACAACAAGACCATTACAATAGAAATAATCCAAAGACATTTCAATTGAGTATCTTGATTTATGATTACTTGGCGCTGGCTTCTTGACCAAGCCCGACCTCATCGTACCCGCCTGATTTGGGCCAATATTGTGGCAATTGCCGCCACCTTGATCAGCGTGCCCATTCCCTTACTGATGCCTTTATTGGTCGATGAAGTGCTGCTCGATAAACCCGATTGGGGGCTCGCGGTGCTAAACCACGTATTGCCACAAGCTTGGCAACATGCCGCTTTTTATATCGCTGCGGTACTTGTCATTGTGGTGTTGATGCGTGCCACCAGCCAAGCGCTTAACATCCTTCAAAGCCGTCAGTTCACCCTGGTCGGCAAAGCCATTACCTATAAAATTCGTCAACACCTGATTGCGAAATTAGGCCGTGTGAGCATGCAAGAGTATGAACTGCGCGGCAGTGGCGGGTTAACGTCTCATTTGGTGACCGATGTCGAAACCATTGATAAATTTATTGGTACTACGCTGAGTAAGTTTATTATCGGCATTCTCACCGTAATGGGCACCGCGGTGGTGCTTTTGTGGCTGGATTGGCGGTTAGGGCTTTTTATTTTGCTCATCAACCCGATCGTGGTTGCCTTAAGTCGCGCTCTAGGCCAACGGGTTAAACATCTTAAAAAACGAGAAAACCAAGCATTTGAGCGCTTCCAGCAACGTCTCGTCGATACACTCGATGGGCTTTACCAACTCCGCGCCGCCAATCGAGAGCGTGAATACCTTCACCAATTGGATCAAAGTGCAAGCGATATTAAGGTCAGTGCCGATAAATATGCTTGGCAGTCAGAGGCCGCGGGACGCTTATCATTTTTGATGTTTTTGATTGGCTTTGAACTTTTCCGCGCTGTCGCGATGGGCATGGTCTTTTTTAGTGATCTGACCATTGGCCAAATGTTTGCTGTGTTCGGCTATCTTTGGTTTATGTTGGGTCCGGTTCAGGAACTGTTAGGGATCCAGTTTGCATGGTATAGCGCTAAAGCAGCCATGAATCGAGTCAACGATGTGTTGAGTTTGCAAGAAGAGGCACGCCGTCCTGACGGCCAAAATCCAAGTGATAGCGACAATACAGCCTTGGATATCGAGATTGAGGATCTGCACTTCGCCTATGATGAAGATAAATCTGTTCTCAATGGCTTGAATATGCATATCCCAGCGGGACAGCGTGTCGCATTGGTCGGCGCCAGTGGTGGCGGCAAGTCAACATTGATCCAATTGTTGCTGGGCCTTTATCCGGTTGAACGCGGCGATATCCGCTATAACGGCTATTCGATCAATCAGCTTAATTTAGCCGCGCTTCGCCAACAGATTGCGGTGGTACTACAACAACCCATGTTGTTTAACGATACCCTACGTAATAATTTGAGCTTAGGGCGAGATGTGACTGATAGCGAGCTTTGGCACGCGCTAGAACAGGCGCAACTTGGCGATGTCGTGAATAAGCTCACTCAAGGACTCGATACACCGCTAGGACGACAAGGGATCCGTTTATCGGGCGGGCAACGTCAACGCGTCGCCATCGCGAGAATGTTGCTTGGCGACCCGAAACTGGTCATTCTAGATGAAGCTACATCGGCATTGGATACCGCAACAGAGCGGGCATTGCACCAAGCGATGCATACCTTCTTAGCCGGTCGCACCACCCTGATTGTCGCGCATCGGCTCTCTGCGGTGAAAGAAGCGGATTTGATTTATGTGCTGGAGGATGGCCAAGTCACCCAAAAAGGCACCCACGGCGAGTTGGTTACCGCTCCGGGTGTTTACCAAACGCTTTATGGCACCATTCAACAGGCAGCAGGGAAATAGCATGCGCACGCAATCGGTCACTCGTCTTGAGCCCCAACCACGGACAGGGTTAATTCGCTGTCCCGGTTGCGATCTTGTGTTGACCGGTTGCGAGACCGATTGGGATCACCTTGCCGTCTGCCCACGCTGCGCCACCAAATTGCAGCAAGGACGTCGATTATCGTTTAACGGTGAGTTGGCCATTGCGCTAACCGTACTGGTGTTATTTTTACCCGCCCATGGGCTACCGCTGTTATCAATCAATCTATTAGGCAAGGATATTAGCGCATCGGTGCTGACTGGCGCGAACCTTCTATGGACCAGCTATCCCTTTGTCACTGCGCTGGTGGTCTTTTGTGCCAGCCTTGCACCACTCCTTTTTACCTTAGCCATTCTGGTCATGCACTTGGCGCGCCGTCACGGCAACATTCGCCTTTTCCGGCCTACCGTGACGCTAATTGACCACCTCCGTCATTGGGTCATGGCGGATGTGTTTATGGTTAGCTTGGCGATTGCGTGCTTTAAAATCCAAGACTACGCCGAACTTCGCTTTTCACTGGGGCTCGCCTGCTACGCCACGCTACAAATTCTGCTTTCGGTGTTGCTTGTACGTGTTAATACCCGACGCTACTGGGATGCGTACTTAGCCCCTAAACCTGTCACCAGTATCCATAATTTGATTCGTTGCGATCACTGTGGCTTGACGCAATACCACGGTACTCAAACCCATTGCCAACGTTGTGAGCGTCCCCTACACGTTCGCCTGCTACGCAGCGAGCAAAAAACATGGGCGTGTCTGCTCACCGCTGCGGTCTTTTTGTTGCCCGCCAACCTTTATCCAATCTCGATTTTTTTCTCGAACGGCATCCGACTCGAAGACACGATATTTTCTGGCGTTGCCAGCCTGATTAACAATGGTATGCCGGGAATAGCGGCGATAATTTTTACCGCCAGTATCATTGTGCCGGTAGCAAAGATTCTCGGACTTGGTTTCATTCTGATTAGCTTGCATACCTCTGTCGCCATTACACCACGCCAACGCATGTGGCTGTATAGAAGTGTGAAATGGATTGGCAAGTGGTCAATGATGGACTTATTCGTGATTGCATTTATGGTCGCGCTCGTTGATCGTGGCCGCATTATGGACTTTACACCCGGCCCTGGCGCCATTGCTTTTGGTATTGTGGTGGTACTCACTATGCTGGCCACTGACCTTCTTGATACGCGTTTGATATGGGATCATCATGAGCGACAAACACGACGTGCCGACGCCAACCATTAAGACTACCTATGGTCTTTCTCCTTTATGGATCCTGCCCATCTTGGCGCTAGGCTTAGCGGGATGGCTCGTTTTTCAATCCATTAATGAAGCCGGACAGCGGATTCAAATTCTATTCAGCGATGCGCAAGGCTTAGAAGCGGGACGAACAACTATTCGTTACCAAGGGCTAGAAGTCGGCAAAGTTCGCAATATCACCTTGGCGGATGATCTCAATGGTATTTATGTCGATGCCACGATTTATCCAGAGGCCAAGCAGTTACTGACGACCGGCAGTGAATTCTGGTTAGTGAAACCACGCGCGTCGTTAACGGGGATCAGCGGCCTTGAAACACTGGTGTCCGGGAATTACATCGCCCTTCAGCCGGGAACGGGTGAACCTAGCCTTCGCTTTACCGCACGTGATGAGCCCCCCGCTGAGATGACGGATAAAGCTGGCACGACCTTTAAGCTCCACGCACCGACCTTGGGCTCGCTCAATATCGGCTCGCCACTTTATTACCGTAAAATCCAAGTCGGCGAGATCTACAGTTATCGTCTTGATGATGATAATCAAGGCGTCACCCTGTCTGCATTGATCAAACCTGAGTTCAGTGCGTTGGTGAAGCAAGACACGCGGTTTTGGTCCGTCAGTGGTTTGAAAGCGAATGTCGATCTGTCTGGGGTCGATGTCGAACTTGATAGTCTTGCCAGCTTAGTGGCCGGCGGGGTGACGTTTGATTCACCGAGTACCAGCCGACAAGCGTCGCATAATGATAGCTTTCGGTTATACCCAAGCCTGAGTGCGGCCGAACGAGGCCAAACCATTGAAATTGCTTTGCCCACCAACCACGGTATTCAAGGCGCTGGCGCCCGAGTGACCTATCAAGGACTGCAGATCGGTGAGATTACCGAGATTCGCATCGACCCAGACACCCAAAACGCGTCTGCCACGGCCGCCATAGACCCGAGCATGCTGTGGCTGTTCAATCAAGAGACCCAAATCACCATCGAACAACCACAGATTGGTTTTTACGGTCTTAAAAATATCGGCAACCTGGTGTTGGGGAACTTCTTATCCGTGGTGCCCGGCTCCCCTGATGCTCCAGCTGTTGATAGTCATTATCGCTTCTCAGCCAGCACGTGGCAGCAACAACAAAAAGAGGCCCCCGATACCTTGGTAGTTACGCTCGACGCCGATGACGCTTACGGCCTCACGCCTCGTACCAAAGTGCTCCATCGCGGCATTCAGGTGGGCTTTATTGACCACATCGGCCTCAACGAAAGTGACACCGTCACGATAAAAGCGGTGATCTATCCGCAATACCGCCACCTTGTCAAACAACAATCGCAATTCTTTATATTAGGGGGAATTACCGGTGAGTTGAGCGGCAATGGGCTCGATGTGGTAGTGCCTGCTATGGAGCAAATCGCCGATCCCGCATTAAGCTTTACTAGCCAAGGCAAGCACGGTGTACGCGATAGCTATCCGCTCTATACCTCACGTATCCAAGCCAAACACGCGCGAGAAGACGCGCAAGGCAAAACCCGCTTTACCCTAGTGGCTGATGCACTGCCAAGCATTAACGAGGGCAGTCCGGTCATGTATCGCAATTTTATCGTCGGGCAAGTGGAAGGCTACCAGCTGAATGGAAAAAGCGTCACGATATCGATTGCCGTGAACAATCGCTATCGCCACCTGATAAACCGCGACACAGTATTTTGGAATCAATCCGGTCTCGACATCAAAGCCAACTTAAGTGGTGTAGAAATCAACACAGGCTCGCTTCGCTCTTTACTCAGTGGCGGTATCGCCTTTGGCTCTATGCCGGGCATTAGCAACAAACGCCAAGGCGACTGGAAGCTCTACGCCTCACGAAAAGACGCAGCACGTTACGGGGTCGATATTGTACTCAACACGGACGAAGCCAAAGGGTTAAAGGTTGGCAGCGCAATCCGCTATCAAGGGGTAGATGTTGGCGAGATTACCCAGCTAGAGCCGGATTTTAAGACTCAATCAGTCCGCGTGCACAGTCGTTTGTATCCTGAGTATAAAAATGAGCTTGCCCGCCAAGGGAGCTATTACTGGCTAACCCAGCCAGTACTCAGCCTAACAAAAACTGAGAACCTAGATTCTTTGTTTGGAACCTATATTTCAGTCGTGCCTGGTGCGGGCGAATTCAAGCAGCAATTCAAATTACATGCTTCACCCAAATACCCGCGGGGCCTATCACTGGTGCTTGAAAGTGATGCACGTCATTCCATTACTGTTGGCACCCCAATCCTCTATCGCGATATGGAGGTAGGCACTGTCTCCAAGGTGCAGTTGGGCGAGTTTGCTGACCGCGTTTTATTCAGTGTCCAGATCACACCGCAGTATGCACATCTGGTGCGAGAAAACACGGTGTTTTGGAATCAATCCGGCGTGGATGTGTCGATTGGTTTGACCGGTGCCAACCTAAAAAGCGGCACCATTGATAGCCTACTGAAAGGTGGAATCGCCTTTGCAACGCCCGACACCTCTCCGTTGGCCCCCAAAGCTAACGACAAACGCCACTACTTGTTGCACCGTGAACCCAAAGCGGAATGGGTTGCGTGGCGCACGGCGATCCCCAAGCCCTAGCGCTATCTTCTCGGGCAGCCATTTTCTTTGGCTGTCCTTTTTGAGCAAAATTACCGACTTTCTCCTCCCGCGACCTACACTCAAGACCAAGATCTGTTTACAATCTTGCGCTGCTAATTTTGAGTTAATCAACAAGAGATCCTGTTTTGCACCCCAATATCTCACTGCCAGAGGCTTTCTTAGCCCAAATACAGGCGACAATGCCCTCGTACCTCTCTATGGAGGAGTTTGTCGCTGCCTGTCAGCGTCCTCTGCGCCGCAGTATTCGTGTCAATACGTTAAAAATTTCCGTCGATGCATTTAAGCAACGTGCCGCAGAACATCATTGGACACTGACTCCCGTACCTTGGTGTGACACAGGGTTTTGGATTGAGCGACAAGACGATGACAAAGTGCCATTAGGCAATACGGCTGAACACATGGCGGGACTGTTTTACATTCAAGAAGCAAGCTCGATGATGCCGGTCACTGCCTTGCTGGCAGGCGAGCATGAGCCGGGCCAAGCCCCTGATTGGCAGCATGTGCTTGATGTTGCGGCCGCGCCGGGCTCAAAAACCACGCAGTTGGCAGCCTCCATGCAAAACAGCGGTATTTTGGTCGCGAATGAGTTTTCAGCGAGCCGCATCAAAGGGCTACATGCCAATGTACAACGCTGTGGGGTAAGAAACGTTGCACTGACCCACTTTGATGGCCGCGTATTCGGCGGCTGGCTACCCGAGCAATTTGACGCCATTCTGCTTGACGCGCCCTGCTCTGGCGAAGGAACCATTCGCAAAGATCCTGATGCAATGAATAACTGGAGCCTTGCCTCAGTGGATGACATTGCGCAGACCCAACAAGCTCTGATTGATAGCGCGTTTCACGCACTGAAACCAGGCGGCGTGCTGGTGTATTCAACCTGTACCTTGAACCACACCGAAAATCAGTCGGTTTGCCACTGGCTCAAGCAAACTTATGGTGACGCTGTCACTTTTGAGTCACTGAAGGATTTATTCCCGGGTGCCGAGCAAGCCCTAACCGACGAAGGCTTTTTACATCTCTACCCTCAGATTTTTGACAGCGAGGGCTTTTTTGTCGCCCGCATTCGTAAACATGCATCCGCCACTCCACCAAGTGTAAAAAAGCGACTGGGCAAATTTCCATTTTCACCGGCGAGTCAAAAAGACAGTCAACAGATAAGCGCCACCTTTAAAAAGGAACTTGGGCTATCGCTGCCGGATGAGGCCACGCTATGGTTACGTGACAAAGAGGTATGGCTTTTCCCTTCAGCTATCGAACCTATGTTAGGCGAAGTGAAGTTTGACCGCATTGGGATCAAGTTAGCCGAAACCCACCGCAAAGGTTATCGCTGGCAACACGAGGCGATTATCGCACTGAGCACCCAGTCACTCGCTGAATGTAAAACCATTGCGCTCACCAAGAC